>CADBQC010000074.1 GCA_902796745.1 uncultured Pseudomonadota bacterium | reverse complement strand
CAGTCGATTGGTGGCGAGATTATTTGTTCGGTTTTCTAGGTGGTGATTTATGTCTAGAGTTGGTAAACATACAGTAGCAATTCCAGCTGGGGTTAATGTTTCGTGTGCTGGGAATGTTTTGACAATCAAGAAGGGAAATGTCGAGAAAATATACGAAGTTCCTTCTTGTATAAAAGTTGAGTGCTCTGCAGATGGGGTGAAGTTTATTCCATCTAATTCTGAAAAAGAAACAAGAGCGATTTGGGGGACATCTCAGCGCAATGTGAGCAATATAGTTACTGGTCTTGATAAGGGCTTTAAGGTAGAACTTGAAATGGTTGGTGTTGGATATAAGGCTAGCGTTTCTGGGAAAAAGTTGGTTATGCAACTTGGGTTTAGCCATGATGTGGAATATGACATACCTGAAGGGGTGACAATCGCTTGTCCGAAGCCGACAACGATTGCTATTAGCGGGCATAGCAAAAAACAGATTGGCGATATAGCTGCGTTCTTGAGGAGTTACAGAAAACCTGAGCCATACAAAGGTAAGGGAATTATGAAGTCCGGAGAGTTTGTTTATAGAAAAGAAGGGAAGAAGAAGTAAAATGAAAACATCAGCACAACTGCGTGAGAGACGCAAATCGAGGCAGCGTTTCAAAATTTCTGCTTCCGTGAAAGGCAAAAACAGGATGGTTATTCATAGAACAAATAATCATATGTATGCTCAGATTTTAGATGAAAGTGGGACGAAGACAATAGTTCATGTTTCAACTTTATCGAAAGATGTTAGAGAAGCTGTGAAAAATGGTGGCAACAAAGAGGCTGCTAAATACGTTGGGAAAGTGATAGCAGAGAAAGCAAAGGCGAAGAATATTGCGGATGTTGTTTTCGACCGGTCTGGTTTTTTGTACCACGGACGAGTAAAAGTTCTTGCTGATAGCGCGAGAGAGAACGGGCTTAAGTTTTAGGAGAAGATAGAATGGCAAGAATGGAAAAAAATAACAAGCGCCAAGCTGGAGCTAATAGCGAAGTTCAGGAGCAATTTATTGAGAGGCTAGTGAGCGTACGGCGTGTTACCAAGGTTGTTAAAGGTGGTAAAAATATGCGCTTCTCTGCTTTGGTCATAATCGGCGATGGAAAAGGTCGTGCAGGATACGCAACAGCTAAGGCTCGAGAGGTGCCGGATGCTGTGAAGAAAGCGGCTGAAAAGGCAAAGAAGAGAATGATTAGGATATCGCTTCGTGAGGGGAGGACTATCCGTCACGATATTTCTGCGAGAATTGGAGCTGGGCACGTGTTTTTGAGAACTGCCCCTGCCGGGACTGGTGTTATCGCTGGCGGTGCAATGCGTTCGGTTTTCGAGGCGATAGGTATACAAGATATAGTGAGCAAATCTGTTGGCTCGGGGAATTATCACAACGTTGTAAGAGCAACATTTGAGGCTTTGAAGAATGTTATTCCTCCAAAGCAAGTTGCTGCTAAGCTTGGAAAGAAGTATACCGATATTCTTGATAGAAGATTTGCTGGACAGCAACGTGCAGTAGCTTCTGAAGAAGATTAAAAGTTGGAGAGAAAAATGACTAAGACTGAAAAGAAAATTAAGGTTAGGCAAGTCGGAAGTCCTATCAGAAGGGATAAGCGTCAAGGCTTGTATCTCAAATCTCTCGGCTTGAAGAAGATTGGCTCTGAGCGGGAACTTTTGGCTACAAACTCGGTTTTGAAATTAATCGAGAAAGTACGTCATATGGTTGAAGTTATATCGTGAGGTTATCATGGCGACTGAACTAAAATTAAATAATATCCGCGATAATCGTGGTGCACGACAGAAAACGAAATTACTTGGGCGTGGTATCGGTTCTGGATTGGGAAAAACATCTGGACGTGGTGGTAAAGGTCAGACTGCACGTTCAGGCGTCAGCTTGAATGGTTTTGAAGGAGGACAAACTCCTTTATATAGACGTTTACCAAAGAGAGGTTTCGTCAATGTTCATAGAGCAAAGATGTATGAACTGGATTTTTTCAAGATTTCTCGCATATTGAAAAATGGACTTGTAGCGAAAGATGCATCGATAGATAAGGATTTGCTTATTAAAATCGGGTACATGCCAAGGACAGCTGATGGGATATCGTTGATTGCTAATGGCAAGATAGAGACTCCTGTTAAGGTTGCTGTCACTCGAGCCAGTGCGAAGGCAAAAGAAATGCTTGAAAAAGCTGGCGGGACGTTGGTTTTGGAATAAGGGACGATGATGGCTTCTCCTATAGAACAACTTGCTAAGAATTTTAGTCTGTCGTCGTTTAAGAGGGCGAAAGATTTGAAGAAGCGTATATGGTTTACGCTTTTCATTTTGATTATCTACAGGCTTGGAACATACATTCCTTTGCCAAGCATAAATCCTGCTGTGGTTTCTGAATTTACTCGAAGCCACGCTGGAGGATTGTTTGGTATTTTGGATATGTTCTCTGGTGGTGCTATTGGGCGTATGACGGTATTTTCATTAAATATTATGCCGTATATATCTGCTAGCATTATTGTGCAATTGTTGACAGCTATGTCCCCTCAGTTAACCGCTTTGAAGAAAGAGGGTGAAGCTGGGCGACGTAAGATAAATCAATACACTCGTTATGGAACTGTCGCTTTGGCCATGATGCAAGGCTATGGCATAGCTGTTGGATTAGAGCGCATGATGGGGCATTCTGGTTCGGCTGTGCTGGATCCGGGCATGCTTTTCAGATTTACGACTATGACTTCGCTGACTGGTGGCACGTTGTTTATCATGTGGCTTGGTGAGCAAATATCGTCACGAGGCATAGGAAATGGATCATCAATAATTATTTACTCCGGTATCGTAGCAAACTTACCTGCAGCGTTATTTAATACTTTTGCTATGGGAAAGCAGGGGGCTTTATCGATAACAGCATTGATAGGGTTGCTAGTTATGGTGATTGCTGTCATAGCGTTTATCGTATTTATGGAAAAGGCAAATAGAAAAATTCCGATTCAGTATCCGAAGCGTATGACGATGGTTGGCATGCCTGCACAACAGCAGGGATCTCATTTGCCATTGAAGTTGAATAGCGCAGGGGTTATTCCGCCTATATTCGCTTCCTCAGTGTTGCTTTTGCCGATGACGATTGCCGGATTTATGACTGTTGATCCGAATTCAATATTGGGGCACATATCTCGGATATTCGCGCATGGACAGCCTATATACATAATCTCATTCTGTGCAGCTATAATATTCTTCGCTTATTTCTATACAGCGATAATGTTTGCTCCCGAAGAGACTGCGGATAATCTAAAAAAGTCTGGAAGCTACATACCAGGCATACGTCCGGGTGCAGCTACAGCAGACTATATAGATAACATGTTGACAAAGTTGACAGCTATCGGCTCGTTATACTTATGTGCGATATGCGTCTTGCCTGAAGTTTTGTTATCGCAGGTTTCGTTGCCATTTTATTTTGGTGGAACCAGTCTTTTGATTGTTGTGAATGTCTCTATTGATACTGTTTCTCAGTTTCAATCGCATTTAATAGCAACACAGTATGAAGGGTTGTTCAGACGTGGTAGAACGAAGGGGCTGATATGATGGCAAGCAAATGGATAGTTCTAATGGGGGTCGCTGGTTCTGGTAAAGGGACGCAGTCGGAGTATCTCGCAAAGGAACAGAACTTTACTGTGATTTCTGTTGGTGAGTTGCTAAGAAGTAACAAGGATAAAGTTATAGATGCTTCTGGTGAGACGATAGGGCATGTTATAACTAGTGGCGCTTTGCTACCTGACAAAGTCGTACTCGATTTAGTAAAAGCTGAGCTGGAGAAGATAGAAAATGTAGCTTCTAAGAACATTTTGTTTGATGGTTTTCCTCGAACGCCAGGACAAGCTGAGGCTCTGAATAAAATAGCTGAGGGGTTTGGCAAGCAAATTGATTACGTTCTGAGATTTGTCATAGATGATGCAGTTGTCACAAAACGGATTATGGGCAGATATAAATGTTCAAAATGTGGTAAAATATACAACGATTATTTCTTGAAGCCAATCAAGGATGGAATTTGCGATGTATGCGGAGGAACTGAGTTTGACCGACGTGCTGATGATAACGAGGAATCGTTGAGGATGCGTTTGAAGGAATATCATACCACAACTGTGGCAGTCGTGGATTACTATTCCAAGATAGGTGTGCTGAAGGAAGTAAATGCGGATGCTGATTTTGAAAGTGTAAAAAAATCAGTTATAGAGAGTTTGGGTTTAAGTTAAGAAGGAGAGAGGCGGAGTGGCTCGTATTGCTGGTGTAAACATTCCAACACAGAAGAAAATCGCTGTTGGTTTAACTTCGATTTATGGGATCGGTCATTATAATGCAAAATGCATTATAGAAAAAGCCGGTATTCCTGAAAGTAGGCGCGTGGCAGATTTGACAGATGCGGAGATTTTGAAGATTCGTGAGATAATAGATAAGGACTACACAGTTGAAGGGGACAAGAGACGTGAAGTTTCTATGAACATCAAGCGTATAGTGGATCTCGGGACGTATCGCGGGTTGCGTCACAGAAAGGGCTTACCGGTTAGAGGGCAGAGGACGCATACAAATGCAAGGACAAGAAAAGGTAAGGCTATACCGATTGCAGGTAAGAAGATAGCTACGAGATAATTTTTTTTGAGATAGGATGTTTTATGGCACAGAAGACTGTTGGAAGAGTGAAGAAAAAAGAAAAGAAGAATGTTGCTAATGCTGTTGCTCACATCAATGCAACATTTAACAACACTATTGTGACTATTACTGATGAGGCGGGCAACACGATAGCTTCAGGTTCTGGAGGAGTTGTTGGTTTTAAAGGGTCTAGAAAATCAACGCCATACGCAGCTCAATTAGCGGCAGAAGATGCAGCTAAAAAGGCTGCTGAACATGGAGTAAAAAGCGTATCGGTCGTTGTTAGAGGACCTGGAGCTGGTAGGGAGACTGCAATCAGATCATTGCAATCAGCTGGCTTTGCTGTAACCTCAATAAAGGATGTGACCCCTTTGCCACATAACGGTTGCAGACCACCAAAAGCACGCAGGAATTAGTTTTTTAGTTTGGAGTAGTTCAAGTGAATACTTGGGAAAAGTT
>CADBQC010000073.1 GCA_902796745.1 uncultured Pseudomonadota bacterium | reverse complement strand
TCCATAGTTGTAACAAGAACTATTGAAAATTTAGGTATGACCATGGCTCTTTTCGCTAGTTTCCACATCAATGTTTCTATTGACGAACTCATTCCATCGCTAAAGTGAATCGCTCTTCGAAGCTTACCTCTTGATTCATTTTCAGATTCGTGGGATAATCACTGAAGTTATTGAAATAAGATTTAGAGTTTTAAAATGGCAGTTCCGAAGAAAAAAACATCGAAGTCAAGGAGAGGGATGCGTAGAGCACACGATTTCGACACGCCTGTTAATGTTGTGACATGTAGTAATTGTGGTAAGGCAGTTGTGCCACACAATGTATGCAAATTTTGCAACACGTATGCTGGACGCAACACGAAGGTTGCGAATATTTCTGAAGAGTAATACAAACTGATAAAACAGTGGTGAGAGTTGCATTAGATATGATGGGGGGAGACCTAGGAGTAGATGCTACTGTGCCTGGGTTGTCTCTTTATGTCAACAATCATGATTGTCGTGATGTATCGTTCGAACTTTTTGGCAATAAATCCATTATCGAGCAACACATTAAGTCGCAAAATTGTACCATACACGATACTGGTAAAAATGTAATTTCCGCTTCTGAAAAGCCTGCGAAGGCTCTTAAAATCGGGCATGGAACGAGTATGTTTGAAGCAATATCCTGGGTAGCGCAAGGCAATGCAGATGCGGTTGTGTCTTCAGGAAACACTGGTGCTTATATGGCTTTTTCCAAAATATTAATTGGAGCTATCGATGGCATTGAACGACCTGCGATTGTTAGCATATTGCCTAACATATTGAATAGCACTGTAATGCTTGACTTAGGAGCCAATACCGATTGTCCTCCGACGAAACTATTGCAATTTGCCATTATGGGAAAGGCTGTATCGCAGGTTTTGCAACAAGTTAAAAATCCCAAAATAGGACTGTTGAACATAGGTACCGAGAGAACAAAGGGTACAGATTTGCTAGAAGAGGCATATGTTCTTATGGAAAAGTCTGAGAATTTGAATTTTATTGGATTTGTTGAAGGCACCGATATAACCAAAGGCACAGCGGATGTTATAGTTACCGATGGTTTTACAGGAAACGTGTCTTTAAAGACAATGGAAGGAACCATACGTTATATTGCTCATACTTTAAAGACAGGTTTTTCATCCAGTTTGATGAGTAAGATCGGGTATCTCTTTTGCCGAAATGCTGTAAAAACTTTAAAAAATGCAATAGACCCGCGCAATCATAATGGTGCTCCATTGGTGGGATTGAAAAAAATTGCTATAAAGAGCCATGGGAACTCCGATGCTGTTGGTTTTGCAAATGCAATATCTGTTGCTGTAACGCTGGCAAAATCCGGATTTATTGATGACATATCAAAAATGATTGCAGAAATTGAAAAGGGAAATTCTGATGAGAACAAAAATAACTGATATTGCGACGTATTTGCCTGAAAAAGTTGTAACAAATGATGATTTGTCTAAGAATTTGGACACTTCTCATGAGTGGATTTATACGCGCACAGGCATAGAAAGCAGGCATATTTCATCTGAAGATGAAGTAACATCGACGTTAGCTATTGAGGCTACAAGAAAGCTTATGCAACAATCCAGTATTGAACCAATGGATCTCGACGCAATCATCGTTTCTACGACAACCGGAGATACACGCTTTCCATCCTGTGCATGCAAAGTTCAAGGCGCGATAGGTGCGTGTAGAGCGTTTGCTTTTGACGTTAATGCAGCATGTGCTGGTTTCATATACGCTCTTGCCGTTGCTGATAGCATGATGAAATCGATGAAATTGCGCAAAGTGTTGCTTATAGCCTCAGAGACGATAACGAAGTTTGTCGATTGGACTGATAGATCAACCTGTGTACTCTTTGGAGATGGTGCTGGCGCGATGTTGCTCGAAGCAACTGAAAATGGAGATACTGGCATAATTGCCACGAAGTTATATGCTAACGGTGAAGATGAAAAATATAATTCAATCCTAGCTCATAATGGAGAGCAAAACGGCAACAGAGGCTATATAACTATGGCCGGGAGGACAGTTTTTAAATACGCTATCGATTATATGGCTATGTCGATGAAAGAAATCTTGGATGAAAACAATATGAGTATGGATGATATCGATTGGATTATTCCACACCAAGCAAATCGTCGAATTTTGGAATCTATGTGCAAGATGCGTGATTTCCCGCTTGATAAAGTCATAATAACAACGCAGGAGCATGCAAACACGTCATCTGCATCAATACCTTTGGCTTTAAGAGATGCACTAGATAAAGGCAAGGTAAAACAAGGTGATACTTTGTTGTTTACGGCGTTAGGCGCAGGTTTAACTTGGGGCTCTGCAATAGTAAAGATTTAGAAATGGAGAAAAATATGCAACAGTATGATAAGAATAATATTTTTTATAAAATCATAAATAAAGAGGTTAATGCAAATATAGTTCTGGAAGGCAAGCATTTTATAGCCTTTCACGATATAGCACCAAAAGCACCGGTGCATATTCTTGTAATTCCAAAGGGACTATATGTTGATTACAACGATTTTGCACTTAACGCAAGTGATGATGAAATTGTCGATTTTAACAGAGGGATTGCAGAAATAGTTAAAATTATGCGCCTTGAAAATCATGGCTTTAAGTTAATATCCAATGCCGGAAAGTTTACAACACCGGATTTTCCAGAGCCACAATCGGTGATGCACATGCACGTGCATATCCTCGGAAAATCATCCGAAGAATAGGAGAACTATATGACAAAACAGCTGAAAGATACGGTATTTCTTCCAAAGACCGATTTCCCGATGAGAGGAGATTTAGCGAATAAAGAACCACAGATGGTGGAGCAATGGAAGAGTGACGGTATATACGAGAAGTTGCGCAAGGCTTCGAAAAATCGTGAGAAATTCATCCTGCACTCCGGGCCTCCATACGCTAATGGCAAAATACACATCGGACATGCGATGAACGGCATACTAAAGGATGTTATAGCGAAGTCATACCAAATGTTGGGATATGATGCTCCTCTAGTTTTTGGATGGGATTGCCATGGATTACCAATTGAGTGGAAAATCGAGGAAAACTACCTAAAGCAAGGAAAAAAACGTGATGAGGTGCCTGTAGCGGAGTTCATGGCAAAGTGTCGCGAGTTTGCTCAACATTGGATGGAAGAGCAAAAAGAAGGCTTTAGGAAGCTGGGAATAATATCAGATTTTGATAATCCGTATTGCACTATGGACAAAAACTCAGAAGCGACTATTTGTGAAAAATTTTTTGAGATACTGAAAAAAGGCTTGGTATATCGCGGAAAAAAGCCTGTCATGTGGTCGGTTGTTGAAAAGACAGCGCTTGCCGAAGCTGAGCTGGAATATCAGGATAAAGTAAGCGATGCGATATTTGTAAAATTCCCAGTTGTTGAAACGAAAGATGCTCGTTTTAAAGATTGCTTTGCTGTAATTTGGACAACAACACCTTGGACTATTCCTGCAAATAAGGCTATTGCATATTCTGCAGATTTTGAATATGCGATCGTAAAAGTTGGCAATGATAAGTTAATCGTGGCTAAAGAGTTAGTGCAATCCTTTGCTAAGGAAGCGCAGATTACGGAATACGAAGTTTTAGAAACATTCAGTGGCAAAGCATTGGAAGGCATAATATGTGCTCATCCATTGAAAAATTTGGGATTTGCTCACGATGTTCCGATGTTGCCTGCATCGCATGTCACTATAGATGCTGGTACAGGCTTGGTTCACACTGCTCCGGCACATGGAATGGATGACTTTTTGCTTGGTAAAAAATACAACCTACCGATAGAAGATACGGTAAATTCGGACGGGACGTTAGCCTCATTCTTGCCATATTTTGCAGGCGAGCATATTTTTAAGGTTAATTCGCATGTTATTGAAGAATTGAGCAAAGCTGGAAATTTGGTGCATGCTTATAAAATTACGCACAGCTACCCTCATTCTTGGCGGTCTAAAGCTCCGCTGATATTCCGCACTACGACACAGTGGTTTATTGGGATTGATGGCATTAGACAACAACTTTTGAAAGAACTCGACAACACAAAGTGGTTCCCTGCTCAGTATGTCAATCGTATACGTTCAATGGTCGAAAAACGCCCTGATTGGTGTATTTCTAGACAGCGTATATGGGGGGTGCCAATTGCCTTGTTCATCAGCAAAGAGACTGATGAAATTCTTATGGATGACGAAGTCTTCGCCCGTGTGTTGAATACATTCAGAACAGAGGGTATCGAAGCATGGAGAACGAAACCGGCATCGTATTTCTTGGGCGAAAAATACAATCCTAATGATTATACGCAAGTATCCGATACGTTAGAAGTTTGGTTTGATAGCGCCTGTACTCATCATTACGTATTAGAACAACGCGATGATTTAAAGCATCCAGCCGACTTGTATTTTGAAGGTTCAGACCAGCACCGTGGCTGGTTCCAGTCAGCACTGGTGGAATCGGTATGTACAACTGGTAAAGCACCATATAAGCAGGTTGCCACGCACGGATTTGTTTTGGATAAAGATGGGCGAAAAATGTCCAAATCGCTTGGTAATGTTGTATCGCCTGAGGATATAGCAGGAAAATTGGGCGTGGATATCTTAAGGTTATGGTGCGTAAATTCTGATTATTCTGAAGATATGCGAATTGGTAATGAAATATTAAAACGTCAACAAGACGTATATCGCAGGTATAGGAACACTTTAAGGTATTTGTTAGGTGTGCTCTCTGATACAACTATAATGCGTAATGTTTCACGTGAAACATTTTCAAAAACTGAATTACCGGAGCTAGAACAGTATATACTGTCGCAGTTATACAATTTAGACGTATTGTTGAGAGCCTCTATTAAAGAGCTGGATTTCAACAGATTTTACACTGGGTTACATAACTTCTGTTCAAATGACTTGTCTGCATTCTACTTTGATATACGAAAGGATACCGTATACTGCGATAGATCGGATAATCCAAAACGCAAAGCTTGCTTACAGGTTATGAATGAAGTGTTTATATGCTTGGCGCACTGGTTAGCTCCTGTATTGTCATTTACTGCAGAGGAAGCATGGAAATCATATAATCATGACAATGAAAGTATACATTTAGAACAGTTTCCAAAAATTCCAACCGATTGGAAAAACGAACAGCTTGAGGAAAAATGGAATAATATACAGTCACTGCGCAAAACAATAACAGAGGCAATAGAAGTAGAAAGAGTAGCGAAGACAGTTGGCTCAAGCCTGGAGTGCGAAGTCAGCATATATACTAACGAAATTGACAAAATCCGAATACTTGAGACAGTGGATATGGCTGAATTAGCAATAGTGTCTAAGGCAAAACTGATTAACGCGCAGTCGCCTTCCAATGCCAATATAAACGAGGAATTAGATATTGGGGTCGTAGTCAAAAAAACTATAGGTATGAAATGCGATCGTTGCTGGAAAGTCAGCATGGAAGTTGCAACTCGTGATACAGGGTTTGGCAAAGTAAATTTGTGTGAACGTTGTAAATATGCAGTATAAGGAAATGTATTTATAAACAAGACGAACTATCCGCAGTACGCCTTGTCTCATTTGCCGTAATTAGCGGTCATCCATAAATTATTTCAGATAAATTTTTACATCCGACAAAATCTCTTATTAAAAAAAGGGTCCCTAACCAATTATGGAATAAAGTAATTTTGCATTAAATAGCAAAAGTAAAGATGCGGATACCATATCAAGCGCCTTGGAATAACAAC
>CADBQC010000072.1 GCA_902796745.1 uncultured Pseudomonadota bacterium | reverse complement strand
CCGCAACCTCCGCCGTGACAGGGCGGCGCTCTAACCAGTTGAGCTACTCCCCCGGCTCTATACCAACCGAGATAGCTACATGTTACTCTGTCATCCCCAGTCCTGTCAAAATTTTTTTATAATTATTTTGAGAAATGCCTATCCGATGCGGGGTAAAACACTGCACGAATATCTCAGAAAGAGTATAATAGTGTAAGTGGGTATGTGGTAGATGTTCTATGTTCGCAAACAAGAATTTGGTATCAGCCGGTGACATTCTGCATAATGCGGTTAAAAAGAAGGTTGCTATAGGTGCATTTAATTTTACAAATATGGAAATCATACAGGCAATAGTTGCTGGAGCAAATGAGCTTAAGACCCCAGTTATTTTGCAGGCATCGGCATCGGCTATCAACTATATGGGGGTTGGGTATATCAAAGCTATGGTATCTGTCGCAGCCGAACAATCAGATGTTCCATTAGTTTTGCACTTAGACCATGGGAAAGATTTTGATATTTGCAAGAAGGCAATAGACAATGGATTTTCGTCCGTTATGATTGATGCAAGCTCGTTGGATTTTGAAGAAAATATCGCAGTAACAAAAGAAGTTGTTGAGTATGCCAAAAAATACGGCATTTCTGTTGAAGCTGAACTGGGCACATTGGCTGGGGTGGAAGATGATGTCAGTGTCGCTGAAGGAAAGGCATTTTATACTGATCCAAATCAAGCTCAGGAATTCATTGAACGAACAGGTATTTCAAGCCTAGCTGTGGCAATTGGAACCAGCCATGGTGTAAATAAAGGAAAAACCGGAAATCCGAAGTTATCAATTGAAACTTTAAGGAAAATCAAGGAAAAAGTAGGTGATTTCCCGCTAGTATTACACGGAGCATCGTCGGTTTATGCGGATGCTGTCGAGAAATGTAACACGTATGGCTCCGATATACAAAATGCCTATGGAATAACGGATAACGATATTACAGAAGCAATAAAAAATGGAATAGCAAAGGTAAATGTCGATACCGATATACGTATTGCATTTTTAGGAGCGGTTCGAGAGCATTTGGAGAACAATAAGGCGAATATAGATATGCGAAAATACCTCGGAGCCGGAAGGGATATGGCAAAAGAGATGGTAAAAAGACGCTTGAAGACATTTTTATAAAATATGGTTATCGTCAGAAATCTTGTCAAAAAATTTGGAGATCGAGTCATTATTCGCGACTTTTCGTATCATTTTCCGAAAAATACAAATATCGGTATAGTTGGTGCAAATGGTGCTGGCAAAACAACATTATTAAATATTTTGACGGGATTAGAAGAATACGACGATGGAGAAGTTGTAATTCCTAAGGATTGTGTTTTGGGATATTTACCGCAAAGTCCCAACGAACACCCGAAAAGTACGATTTTAGATGAGTGCATTTCAGGGCATACGACGCTTTGTGAACTACAGCAAAAGTTGCATGAAGCACTGAAAGAATTATCCGAAAATTACTCAGATGAAGTTTATGCACATTATGAAAGGATTGAAGCTGAATTTTCAGATAAAGGTGGCTATGCACTGGAAGCTGATGCGAAAGGCGTTTTGACTGGTTTGGGGTTTGATGCATCGCAATTTGATAAATCTCCGTTAATACTATCTGGTGGATGGCGCATGAGACTTGAATTGGCAAAGTTGCTTATAAATGAACCGAATTTTCTGATTTTGGATGAACCGACAAATCATCTTGATTTGCCAAGTTTGACATGGCTTGAGGGATATTTGAAGTCGTTCCGCGGAACTTTACTATTTGTTTCACATGACCGAGAATTCTTGAATAATTTATCTGACCAAATCATTCATATATCGAACGGTAACGTTAAGGTTTACAGTGGCGATTTTGATGCATTTATTGAACAACGAGAGGCAAATGCTGAATTTGCAAAAAAGCAAAAGGAAGCACTGCAGAAAAAGCAAGACCATTTGCAGGAATTCGTAGATAGATTTAGATATAAAGCATCTAAAGCCAAGCAGGCACAAAGTAAATTGAAGATAATCGAGCGATTAAAGCAACTTGAAGAGCGCATAGATACAGAAGAATTAGGTCAAAAACCGGTCTTCAAAATGGCTATAGAAAAGCAAAGCGCAAAAGTTGTTTTGGAACTCAAAAATATGGCAATCGGCTATGACAACGTCATATTGAATAAAAATCTCGATCTCCGCGTAATACGTGGTAATAAAATTGCCATAATCGGCTCGAATGGTATAGGAAAATCGACATTACTCAAAACGATTGTTGGTGAGATTCCGCTTATCTCTGGCGAAATGCAAATCGGCAATAATGTGTCGATTGGATACTATGCCCAAAGCCAGCTAGATATTCTAGACCCAAGGCTTGATGCGCTCGAAAATGTTTTAAACTTAAACAAAGATATAAATCAACAACAAGCCCGAGCCATTCTGGGATGTTTGCTTATATCAAAAAACGACGTTAAAAAGCCTGTCAGTGTTTTATCTGGAGGCGAGAAAAGCAAGGTTGCGATTGCTACACTTTTGGCACAGAAGAGCAACTTCTTAGTTCTTGATGAACCAACAAATCACCTTGATATGTCCAGTGCTGAAGCTCTAGCAACTGCCCTAAATGAATATGATGGCACAGTGTTGTGTGTCAGCCATAATCGTTCATTCATCAATTCATTTGCCACACATATCTTTGCAATGGACAAAACGAAAAAAGCTGAATTAATTGGAATTGATAGCGTATGAAAAAGCTAATTCTTGGGACTACAGAGCTGAAGAGCCGTGTAATACTTGCTCCGATGGCAGGTGTCACGGATTTACCGTTTCGGAAAATCGTGCGTGAATTCGGCAATTTTCTGATGTTTAGTGAGATGGTTGCTAGCCAAGCAGTCATACGGAACGTTATGCGCACACATAAAATGATGGACAATGCTGACGATCCGCTAACGTCGGTACAAATTGTAGGCGGCGATCCTTCTGTTATGTCGGATGCAGCTAAGCTGAGCTATGACTTGGGTGCAAAATTTCTCGATATAAATATGGGATGTCCTGTAAAAAAAATTGTCAAGTCTGATGCAGGTTCAGCGTTGATGAAAAATGAAAAACTTGCTACTGAGATAATCGAAGCGGTTGTGAGTGCTGTGCCAATTCCAGTGACTTTAAAAATGCGTCTGGGATGGGATTTCGAGCATAAAAATGCACCGACTATAGCACGGATTGCTGAAAACGCTGGCATACAGATGATCACAATACATGGTCGCACGCGTTCGCAACTATATTCAGGAAAGGCGAATTGGAAAGATATCCGAGCTGTCAAAGAAGTTGTCAACATACCTGTCATAGCGAACGGAGACATTATAGATATAGCAACAGCACAAACAGCACTTGAAGAAAGTCAGGCTGATGGCGTTATGATAGGGAGAGGTGCCTTGGGAAAACCTTGGATATTACGAGATATTGACGAATTTATAAAAACAGGTTCAATATCTGAAAAATCGCATACAAATCAAGCAAAATATGAGATCGCTCAGCGTCATTTGGAATATACGCTCGAATTTTATGAAACATCCACTGCCATAAAACTTGCACGAAAAGTCTTAATGTATTACTGCTACGGTACATACAATGCATCAAAATATCGCCAGAAAATCAACACCATCGAGACTATATCAGCGATATTTGATATCTTGCATGAAATGTTTCAAGAGTAATTACTTTACTTCAATGAGTTCATACTTGCGCGTTCCAATGCCTATTTCGTCTCCATACTCCAATTGGTGCAAACCTTCGCGTGATTCTATGCGCTCTTTCAAGTCATGAGATTCTGTTTCAGGCAAGTCATATACCATATCTACGGAAGCCTGGTCAACAGCTAAGATATCTTTCGAAGCCAAGATACCAATATCTCGCGCTTTTGGTTCTTCCGCACTTGTTCCTGAGCAATCGCAATCAACCGACATACGTCGTAACACGTTAATATAAACAATGTGCGGAGCAAAGTAATCCACAGTTGCTTTTGCAGATTCAACCATATTTTCCATAAATTTGGAGCCCATCAGCCACTTGTCATAATTCTCGTTATCAGGAGCATCATGCACTTGTTTTTTTCCTATTCGCCCATCAGCGCATCCTATAGCAATATTTTTGATAGAGCCGCCATAACCGCCCATCGCATGCCCCTTAAAATGCGTCAAAACAATCATCGAATCATAATTAACAATATGTCCCCCCATAGATACTTCTTTGAAACGTTTCCCTCCTTTTACTGGCAAATTTACTGTTCCTTCCTCGTCCATGATGTCCACCTTCGCAAATGTATCCCAGCCATTAATATGAATCGTCTCTCTATGATCTTTTGTCGTGTAACGCTTGCCTTTGTATAACGTATTCGTCTCAACCAAAGTACTATTTGGCACGGCTTCATACAACGCTTTTACCATATTTAATGGCAAAATATTTGCTCCCTTTGGTTCACCAGTATGAATTTTAATAGCCACTTTTCCATGAATATCCTCATTTACTTTCTCGTATATCTTCAACAATCCTTCAGGACTAAGGTCTCGAGTAAAATAGACTTTTGCTTTTTCTTGATGTTTCTGAACTTTGGAATTATCTGCATCTGCCACTGAAATCAAAACAGCTAAACTCCCAGCAATAACCATGGAACGCAATATCGAATTCTTCATTTTTCATCTTCTCCCTAAAAAATCATAAAGGACAGTTCATCCTTCCCTACTTTTAGTTTACTTTTCTTTCAAAAATACATCAACTATCGCCCTTATCGGGAATTGACAAATAACTTGACCACTCATAAAAACTATGCTATTATATCCGTAGGATGGTTTGATGCCAATTTTTTTTAGAAAGGATATATAAGCAATGTTAAATAAAAAGTGTTTATTCGGGGGGGGGCTATACTTAGTTAATATTATAGCTATAT
>CADBQC010000071.1 GCA_902796745.1 uncultured Pseudomonadota bacterium | reverse complement strand
TTTCTCCTTTGTATTGTGACTAGATATATAGTTGCTATTGGCAGTAGCTAAGAATTTAATGTAATTCCCCGATTACTGCCTTTTTGTAGATTATGGAACAAAATCACAATCTTTCAGCGTTATTGTGGAGTGTCGTGCAATCCATCGGGTCACGATAATGTAATTGGATATGAATAGCACTAGTATATCTAGCAACATTTTTGCAATCTCAGATATGTCAAGCTCCAAAATTTCTGGGGTATACCCCACAATAAAGCTACAAGCAACTACATGTAATTGAAATCCCAAAGCCAAACTAAATTTGATTTTTTTCTTGAGAAAACGACATTTTAAACAACCTATAATTGTGTTGAATAGTTTTTTCTAAGCTCCATTTGTATACAGTTGAAAAGGGGGTAAGCCCCACGATAAAGAGAATTCCATCAGCAACTGCTTTGTTAATAAACGGTTATTTCTTAGTGTTTCAATAATTCTCCTAGGTATTTCTATTAATATACACATAACAAATGCAAATCACAAATATAATCCAAAATATATTTCTGTATAACTCAGAATATATGATACAATATATTTTACCTTTACATCGTAACATCAGTATAACACATCCCATGAGCTAACTGAAAAATCCCACAAAGCCAGGAAAATCTGCTAAACTAAGTCGGTGGATAAGTATCAAAAGACGGTACTATGAGCTATACAGCTGATTCGATAAAAGTTTTAAAAGGATTGGATGCGGTCAGGAAGCGTCCTGGGATGTATATCGGGGACACCGATGATGGTACTGGTTTGCACCATCTGGTGTATGAGGTCGTTGACAATGCAATCGATGAGGCTTTGGCTGGATATTGTGACAATATAACTATAACTATTGAGGAAGATAACTACGTTTCTGTGATAGATAATGGACGCGGAATTCCTGTCGATATTCACAAGGAGATGGGAGTTTCAGCCGCGGAAGTTATTATGACGCAATTGCATGCTGGGGGCAAGTTTGACCAGAATTCCTATAAAGTTTCCGGAGGTCTTCATGGTGTTGGTGTATCGGTTGTGAACGCTTTATCTGAAATCTTAGAACTTACTATTTGGAAAGAGCATAAAAAATACTTCATGGTATTTAAACACGGCGTGCCTCAAGCGCCATTGGCAGTTGTCTCTGAAAATGAAGAGATGCAATCCGGAACGATGGTTCGCTTCAAACCGGATGCATCCATATTTAAGATTACAAAATTCAATAGGCAAACAATCGAACACAGGATACGAGAACTGGCGTTTTTAAATTCAGGGGTGCGCATAAATGTCATAGATGAGCGCGCGGAATCGCCGTATAAAAATGAGTTATACTACGAAGGTGGACTTGAAGCGTTCGTGAAATACATCGATGCAGGAAAAAACGTTTTGCATCCAAAAATTATAACTGCCGATAACTCAAATTCATGTTCCGATATAGTGGTGCAAATGGCTATGGAGTGGACGGACAGTTATCACGAGAATATACTGTGTTTTACGAATAACATACCGCAACAGGATGGTGGAACACACCTGTCTGGTTTTAAGGCGGCACTAACGCGAGTAGTCACAAATTACCTTACAGAAAATCCAATTAAAGCTGGAAAAAAGGATTTGAAAGGATCCATTACTGGAGATGATATAAGAGAGGGCTTGACCTGCGTTTTATCAGTCAAAGTTCCAGATCCGAAATTTTCGTCACAAACAAAAGATAAGCTGGTTTCATCGGAGGTCAGACCCGTCGTGGAAACAGTGATAAACGATGCTGTGAAAATCTGGTTTGAGGAAAATCCTGCGCTGGCTAAACCGATTTTAGAGAAGGTTTTTGAAGCAGTTGCTGCACGAGAAGCCGCACGAAAAGCACGGGAATTGACACGACGAAAGGGCGCGTTGGATGTCGCTTCTCTGCCTGGAAAATTAGCAGATTGCTCTGAAAAAGACCCTGCTTTAAGCGAAATGTTCATAGTCGAGGGAGATTCTGCTGGCGGTTCTGCCAAGATGGGACGTGATAGAAAAACGCAAGCTATCCTGGCGCTTCGAGGTAAGATTCTGAATGTTGAAAAGGCTCGTTTCGACAAGATGATTTCTTCAGAAACAGTCGGGACTTTAATAACAGCGATTGGAACTGGCATTGGTAAAGATGATTTTGATATTGAAAAAGCGCGTTATCACAAAATTATAATAATGACTGATGCTGATGTCGACGGAAGCCACATACGCACGCTGTTGCTAACATTCTTTTTCAGACACATGCGCCCTATAATTGACAGAGGCTATCTTTATATAGCTCAACCTCCTTTATATAAGGTAAAACGCGGAAATTCAGTGGTTTATATCAAGAATGAAAAAGAATTTGAGACATACATATTGAATGAAGCGGTTAAGGATGCTCGCATGACATTCGCTTCTGGCGAAATTTCGAACGGGCTTGACTTGAAGCATATCGTCGAAACTTCAATAAACGTGACACATTCAATAGAAGCGCTTACCCCTTATATAAACAACGCACGACTTATTGAAAAGTTACTCTTGAGTGGTTGTCTGGTTGAGCATTCACAGCAAAATGTGCAAAGACTTAATGAGTATCTAAGCAAAATGAAAACCGAAGAATATAGCTATGAAGCACATCTGAATAATGGTGTATTGGAAATTGCCATAAACTCCTTCGGTTCTCATGAAATTGTTACCGTTGACCAATCCTTCCAGGCTCTTCCTGAAGTCAGATCGATCAACCGTCTTCAAGAAAGGCTGTACTCGATGTTTAATGGCGTTGCAACACTAGAGCTAGGTGGTGGAAAAGAAATATGCAAAATCGACGGAGTGTTATCATTATCAGAAAAAATACTAGAATTCGGACGTCGCGGGCTTACGATAAACCGCTATAAAGGTCTCGGAGAAATGAACCCGGATCAGCTTTGGGAAACAACACTCGATCCAGCATCCCGAACATTGCTCCAGGTCAAGTTAACACAAGCCGAAGAGGCAGATAAAATATTCTCGCTCCTAATGGGCGACATTGTCGAACCACGGCGCGAATTCATCCAAACTAACGCAGAAAAGGTGAAGAATTTGGATGTGTAGATGGGGAGACAGCCTAATAATTTTTGCACAAGAACTGTTAGTGATGTCTCATATGGTATACAATACTTTCACCTATTTTAGAATAGAGCGTCACTAAAGTCCGAGCTTGTCAAGGTACGCATACGATCTCGACATCTGGATGAATACCTTTGGCAAGACGACGTTTCACGTAAAACATTTTACAACTATCGATAGCAACGATTGTCACGTTTTCCATTGACACACAGTTGTGCTCAGTCGTATTTACATACTTCTTTGAAAACATCATTTACATCAGCCCTTCTTGTGTGAAAGTTCGGACAGATGTGAAACAAAAATGGTCTGCAGGATTATACCTAGAAATATATTCCAATGGGGTTAATCCGTACAAGGATGAGTGCGGGCGAGGATTGGCAAACGGATAAAGAAAAATCATATTAATTCTTGTGTAAAGGATGATTGGATGAGCCAAGCATGTTGAAAACCTGTAAAGTTTACGGATGTAAAGAATTGTGGAAAGCGGGAGTTGTGAAGGGCAAACAAAGGTATAGATGTAAATAAAGTACTCTGATGAAGAGTAGAAGCATGCTGTAGTGCTCTATCTGAAGGGATGTGGATTTCGAGAATTATGAGTAAAATTTTCAATAAAAACAGGTTGATAAAACTACGATTAACCCGAAGCGAATCTTTCCTTATACCCCATACACAATCCTCGGGCTAGAATTATACTCTGAGCAACTGTTATCTCCCCTCCGTCATGAATGGTTATTTAAACGTGTTTGATATTATCAGACAGAAATTCGCGTTTATTTTATATAGAATGAGAGATTCTAGCATTGAAGAATACATGGAATATATTACAATGTGTGGATAAAAAAATTAACGGATACCATTTTGAGCAATCCAGCTAAGCGTCTTATTAATTTACGAATATCTTTAAGCAAAACATCCTATCGGTAATTTGCAAATTACCACATTTCCGCTGGCTTCATCTGATTGAACATCCAAGGCTCCCTTGTGTAATTTAACAATGTTGTTCGCTAAAGCCAAACCAAAGTCTAATGAGTGTTCCAAATAATTATACTGAGAATTATCTGCTAACCACTGTTGAATGTTTTCTAATTCGTCTGCGGGTAGGAGTGTTCCATCGTCCTTTATCGCGATTTCAAAATCCCCTTGATCATTATTGATTGTTACTAAAATATTAATTTTGTTTCCAGAAAACAGCTCTTGCATTGAATGATTTATCAAATAAAATAGCGCCTTAGTGATACTCTTTTCGTCAAGGTATACGTCGAATTCAGGATCTTCAAAATTTGTACTAATAGATATATTTTGTTTCTTTGCCACATCATTTACTAGTGATATTGCTGTTTGTATAATTTTTAGTAGCTTTGCATCCGCGTAGCTCAATTTCATTTGTCCTGCTTCCATATTTGCTAGTTCTATTACGGCATCAATCGTATCGCTCAAATTTTTAATTGCATTTGAGATGCCATAGCAATACTCCATCTGTTGTTCGCTAAGTTCACCAAAGTATTTGTTACAAAGTATATCTGCAAATCCCGCTATGGTCTGAATTGAAGCATGCATTTCATGAGAAATATTTGAAATTAAATTAGATTTTAGCCTATCAATCTGTTCGGTAATAACTTTCTTTTCTTCAATAGTTTTTGTTAAATTAACAGTATCGCTTATATTAACAAACCTCATGATGCCTAATCCATCAGGAAGAGGCATATATTCGCATCGTATTGTTTCCCCGGACAAAAACTGCAATTGCTTCGAAAATGCAACGCGCTCAGATATCATAGCAAGCAGACTAGTATCCATCAATTGTATTTTGGAGTCTGCGGTCAATAGCTGAGATGAATTTTGAAAAAAGTCTCCTATATATGCCTCTATTTTTTCCTTTCTCCACAGCTCTAGTGCTACTTTATTTGCTATTTTTATTTTGCTATCACTTTCCAGAATAATAGCTCCTTCAGAGAAGGTATCCAGAGTTTTTTCGTAGACGGATGATACTGAGTTTATCTTTCTTTCGAGTTGCACCTTATCTGTTATATCTTCAAACATAAAGACTAGCCCGCCACTGTGATTCGGGGTAACTGTTACAGAAAGTACGTTGCCATTTGTCAGGTGGATTGTTGTGCAATGTGGCTCAATAACTTCCTGAAAAAGCTCTTTCGCCTTTTCCTTGTATTTTAATATGTCTTCCGAAGCGATTATTGAACCACGAGTAAGCAAATAGTTCATGATGTCAGCAAATTTATAATTTTTATAAATATCCACTTCTGCAACGGAAAACATTCTTATAATCGCCTGGTTTGCAAAAACCAGAATTGTATTTGCATCAAATATCGCCACCGGAACCGATATGTTATTTAAAACCTCTTCAGTATGTTTTTGGTAATTGCGAAAATTTATTTCAATCTCCTCATTATCCGTTACGTCTATTGCAACGCCCGTTGATTTGCCGTCTTTCGTGAATGGTGTTTCCTCGATTGATAATAGGCGACGTGAGCCATTTATAACAACATGCTCAGTGCTTTTTTTCGGTTTGTTTGAGTAAAGACTTTGATCTACATAAACTCCACGTCTGGAAGCTGATATCAATTTTACATTATTTGCAATCACGTAATCCTTACTGGCTTCAAGAGCTTTTGCGCAAGCTTCGTTACAATATGTAACTTGCAAATTTCTATTTTTTTGCCAAACATATACCGGCAGGAAATCAAGAATTTTATCTAATTCAGAGGCATCTATTTTGGAAGCAGATTTATCCTTTTTCCCAGTTTCTTGCACGGTAAAAACATAGGTTTCTTTTTCAGCATAAAACTTTAAATTCAACGTATATTCCTTAGCTTCTGATAATGCAACAGAAGCAGAATATTCAGTCCTACCTAGTTCAATTTTTTCAACAGCTGTGTTTAAAAAAGTTCCAAAAACTTTTTGCATGGATTTAACAAAGCTATAGGCATCAACGATGTTTTGGTTAACAGATAGCATTATGCGTAATTGATCAGATACAAAAACCTCATCATAACCTGATTTCCATACTGCAAAAGGTAGCGGTAAAAACGGACTTACATCTGTTAATACTTTCTGAAAATCGCTTGTGCCAATGTTGCTGTTCATCAAAACGTTCAAATCAGTTCCACGTTAGTCATTCTATATCAACTTACTTCGCTTAGACAAGTCGCCCAAATTTTTGGGATTGGACAATGATTGTCTTACTCACTTATCGACAATCCCAGAATCTCCGAGAGCTACTCTGAGCTTTCATATTCTCTATTTTTCCAATTTTTTTTGTCGATTTTCCTGTGCACAATTCCCAATTTTCCTTGGCGTATGAGCTCTGACAAATCACGTCTCTTTTTGTGCCGGATAAGATCATCCAGTAGTTTCATCGCATCTCCGCACATCGGATCGTCAGTCGTTACTCTACACGTTATGCTATTTGAATTGTTAAATATGAAATACATATGTAGGTTCTTGGATAAAGCATATTGTGCTCCTTTTTTTATACCTGCGACGCCATCATATTCTTTGTGAAAGAACAGTTGTGTCACATTTAGTTTGTTTTTTGCACTGGGATTTCCTTTAACGACTTCTTGTACCGGCGCTAATACTGTTATTTTATCCATATCTAGAATAGAACTCTCGTCATCATCACACTCGAAATCTGGAATTGAGTGTTGCGTATATTCAGGATGTTTCCAAAATTGTGAATCTAAAGCGTCTTTGAAATGTAAATATTTATAGTCATTGTTGTAGAATTTCCAATCATCTGCTTTTTTGGTATGACGTAATTCTGGGGCTAAGTATATATTGCGAAGTTTTTTTAAATCAGACGGTCTATGAAAATCTGGTTTCTGAGGCTCCACATTAGTTACATTTCTGTGTTCTTTGTATTCTTCGTGTATGCGTGGGATCAATCGCGCGTTAAGGCTATCAGTTAGAATGTTATTCAGGGTAGACACGTTCTTTAGAATTTCGGTTAGTAACTTTTCTGTAGCATCTATTTTGGTTTTATCTATCAAATTGTTTTTATAAAGGAATTCGTCATCCTTAGATAACAATTTTTTGTATTTTTCTAATCTGGTTCTATATGGCGTAATGCACTCGTCTGTCGCTTTATTTTTTAATTGAGATTGCAATCTACTGTAACGATCAGATAAGTATTTCAGATAAATTGCATCACTCCTAAAACTTTCCTCAGCGTCCTCGAATTTCACGCCAGATGGCAATTTGGCCATATGTTCGTTGTATTTCTTGTTATACAGACCTATCAACTCGTTAAGTTCTGAATTTGCTTGGGATATAACTTGCTCGCCGTATTGCAGACATTCTTCAGCTCTTTGGCAATATGACTTCAAGGTCTTTATCATTCCTGCTGGAGTTTTAGGCAAATCATATGTATATGCCGTTTGCATCGTTTGCCTTAGTATCTTTGTTAGCCCAAGCGCATTATCATATTGTTTTATATCATTTATTGCTTTTTTAATATCATCTTTTAACTTGCCTATTAGATCGGAATAACCATTTATCTTATAATAATTAGTGTAATATTTTGTCAAATCATCTTCAATTTGATCGAAGCTGATTGTTTTGTAGTTTTCTAGTTCTTTTGGCTCTGCATACAGGGTATTGTCCTCAAGACAACATTCATAACGCACATTTCTCTTCGTATATTCAACTAGATTATACAACACAACAGCATTCCAATTTCCCGGCTTGTATCCCTCCGGTGTCGTGGCAAATGTTATGATGTCACTAAGTTGTTTATCCTTAAACTCATTATCTCTAGTTACACAATCCCCTATAGCCTTACCGATCACTTTTACTATCGAATCCCAATACTTTTTCTTCTTAATCCAAGCATTCTTATCTTTGTCGAGCGTATAATAAATTATGTTATTCGCTTTAATTCTCCAATATATTTGATTCAATGCATTCCTAATTTTTGTATGACTACCTTCCGCAGTAGCTACGCTCGAAGTAGAAATAGCTACAATCGCAGTATTAACTAAGTATAGCCCCCCGAATAAATACTTTTTATTTAACATTACTTATATCTCTTTTCTAAAAAACTGATATCAAATCGTCCTATGAATAGAATAACATAGTTTTTATAAATAGGCAAGTCCTTTTGCGTTCTTAACCAATTAGTACATCTGTTGTTTCTGCAACTGTAGCTTTTGCGATTAATTCCTTTAAAATTTTAGAATAATTTCTGTTCCATTT
>CADBQC010000070.1 GCA_902796745.1 uncultured Pseudomonadota bacterium | reverse complement strand
CGATTACATCGCAAAACTAAGTGCTACAGTAAATCTGTTCTCATGTTAACCCTTTCAGTCAAGCTACTTCTTGCGTATAAGTACGGTCTCTCATGAAATGGTGAGCAATCCACGCCCACACGCGTCCTTGCATGGGGCAACCCCATTGGAGTATATTTCTAACTATAATTCCGGGGATCATTTTTGTCTTATATCTATCTGAAATTAAACAGACCAGGGCATAAAAAAAACTATAGGCACCATTCGCTTGCAAATGTAAATGGTGCCTCAATAAAACAAGGAGTTTGCTGAGATTTAATCTTCCTTAGAAGAACTCTCGTCGTCAGAATCCTTTGGCTTTGGTTCTGATTTTGCATCTTCCTCCTCTGTCATTTTTTCCTCATCGCAGTCTTTTTCTGTATCCTTGCATTTTTCTTTTTTTAATACGTCCAAATCCTCAACTTTATCTTTAGGCTCTTCTAAAGATATATCTTGGGCAGGTGCTTCTTTCACTTCTGTATCCATTTCTGTAGCACTCGCGCCAACAGACAAAGAAGCAACCAACAACGACAATACAGCAATCTTATCCATCATTTTTTCTCTCCAAAAAACAAAATCCGGGAATATCCCTAACTAAGATTTAGTTTATGCTCTAGAAATTAATTTTCTATTAAAAAATGTTTGTTCAATCCAAGATTCAAGAATTTTTTAAGCTATGGATATCCCTAACAAGGTTTCGAACAGAATGATTTTCGTTAAAACACCACAAATTGCAAAGATGCTAATGGTAAAAGTTTCTGAATAATTTAAACAATGCTATGCCCCGAGAAATATGGCAGACATGTTATTTGTGCCACATGAAGTAAGGTCATTTGAAAATTCGTAGTATAATTATTGCATAAAGCCGATAGGATAAATGTTATGCGAAGAGTTTTGTTATGCATATTGGATGGTTTTGGATACACTAAGTCAGCCGTTGGAAATGCTACATTGGAAGCTAAATATATTACCGAGCTTGTACAATCTCCTAACACTGTTTTTCTCGAGGCTTCTGGAAGTAGTGTTGGACTTCCAGAAGGACAATTTGGCAATTCTGAAGTTGGACATCTGACGATTGGCTCTGGGCAAATATTTAAGCAAAAATTGCCGATGATAACGGACGCAATAAAATCTGGAAACTTAGAAACGGAACCGAAATTATTAGAGTTCATATCTCGAATCACTACATGCCATCTTATGGGGCTTTTTTCAAGCGGAGGCGTACACTCTGATATCGAACACTTTTTTTGGGCAATCAAATTTTTGCGCAAAAATGGAATACGAATCAGAGCGCATTTATTTCTTGATGGACGTGATGTTGGGTTTAGGGATGCACTCAACATTCTAGAAGAAGCTCTCAAAACAGACAAAATCCGTTTATCTGAAATTGCGACAATCCAGGGGCGTTTTTATGCGATGGATAGAGATAACCGTCTTGATAGGACAAAATGCGCTTATGATGCCATGATTTCTGCCATCGCTGAACATAGAACATCAACGCCACTGAATACCATTCAGGATTTTTACAACAGGGATATTAATGACGAGACAATGCCACCTATTGTAATGGAAAATTATACCGGTGCGGATAAAAACGATGGATTTTGGATGCTAAACTTTAGGACAGATCGTATCAAGCAAATTCTAAAAATGCTTCTAGATAATGGTTTTGATGTGATGAATATGGTTGATTGCGGAGAAGAAATCAGCGCCAGGTCTATCACTCTTTTCCCAGAGCAAGAGATTAAAAATACGCTAGGTGAACTCCTATCAAAACATGGCATAACGCAACTTAGAATTGCCGAAACAGAAAAATATGCTCACGTTACTTACTTTTTCAATGGAGGTAAGGATGTGCAATTTGATGGGGAAGATCGCATTTTGATACCATCGCCCAAAGTTAAAGATTATGCGGAAACACCGGATATGTCTGCGTCAGAAATAACACAAAAAGTTATCGAAGCAATGGAAACGTCATCACATCAAGTTATAATAGTAAACTTTGCCAATGCGGATATGCTCGGGCATACCGGTGTTTTAGAAGCAACTAAAAAATCAATGAAGCTACTCGATGCACACATCAAGCAGATCATTGATACCGCAAAGACCTGTGACTATACAGTAATTTTGACAGCAGATCACGGCAATGCAGAAGAGATGCTGAATGACGATGGTTCTCCAAAAAAAACACACACATGCTCACTGGTGCCTTTCATAGTTATACCGGAAATCGAACTGCAATTCCCGACAAAAACTATTGCTGATATCGCACCAAATATATTGAAGATTTTGGAAATTGACAAAATAGAGCAATCACAAAAAAGATAGTGCTCATTTTAAGTTTACTGGTATAAAACACAGACTTGGCACGCGTCTTGTCTCCCTCAACAATCACATCTCTTATGTAATAACTCACTACTCATTCTTCTTGTTCATTATCTGCTTCCACTTCTTCAATTCCAAGTTCTTCCTCACCGTCATCATTATATTCTTCGTATTTGTCTCCTAACACTTGTTTTACTTCTGCTATTGTACTCTTATGTATTTTGTTTACTTGTTACATTACTTTGTCAAGTTCGTCATAATCAATTAATTGTTCCTCCATATTATCTTCTCCATTAAATTCTTCTAATTCTTCATCCATTTCCTCTATTTCCTCCAGTCCCTCCTCCATATTATTATCTTCTCCATCATTAAATTCTTCCTCATTTTCATATTCGTTATCCGGGTTAATTTCAACTATTTCCTCCTCCATATTATTATCTTCTTCATTATTAATCATTTCCTCATTTTCATATTCGTCATAATCAATTAATTGTTCCTCCATATTATTATTTTCTTCATTCAATCCTTCTTCATAATTAATCATTTCCTCTTCGTTTTCGTCCTCCGGGTTTATTTTTGCTATTTGCTCATTTTTATATTCGTTTTCACCGTCATATACTTCTTGTTCTTCTTTCTCTTCCTCTATTACATACATCATATTCTGATTGTCAAAATTTTCTGGCGTTTTATAATACTGGGCTAACTGCTTTTGTTTCGCTTTGGCTTCTTGTTTTAGCCAATATTGCAGCAAATTTTCATCAGGCAGTTTGACTAACCCGCCTAAGCGCTCCAGTAAGCGTGTGCTCACCTGTTTTAGGTCTATTAGATTTTTAATATCGTTGACACTTCCAGATATAAATTGCTTTTCTTGCTCAAAGTCTTCCCAACGGTTCCAATTGTAAGATAATCCTACGATATACAACTGATTATTGTAACAGGCGATGGTTGGGGTAAAAACGTAGAATATGTCTGGGTTTTTTTTATCAGTTAACATGATACCGCGATAAAATGCGCATTCGCCTCCGGGTGAGGTTTCCAGGTTAGGAGCTAGATACTCAATAGACTGTTTTTTCTTATACGCCGGTTTTTCCCATCTATATTTCAGCAAAGATTCATGCAACTTAAGAGCATCCACATATTTTTGTATATCATTAACAGCATCATCCAGATTTTTCTGGAGTGAATCTATCAATTTATCAGCATCGTCCTTTTTGATGTGTTTTCTTTTGATGTATTCTCTATAGTAATTTTCATAATGCGTCTTTATTCCATTAAGTTTATTT
>CADBQC010000069.1 GCA_902796745.1 uncultured Pseudomonadota bacterium | reverse complement strand
TTAGGGATCGATACGTTGAACAGTGACTCTGTATTGCCCAACCCCTTTACCGCTGAGAGATGTAAAGCACTTGTAACACCTTCTAAAATGGATATCTCTAAAACGCCAGCTACCACAGAACAAGGTTGCACACCGGTTAAATATACTATTACATATATCTGCCAGAATAACAAGTCTCCGAAAAAAATACGTAGGCATATAATGGACGAGAATGAAGAACGTGAATTCGAAATAAGTATGCTTAAAATAAGTAAGCGTAAAATAACTTATGTTGTTGAAAAAGATCGAATGTTTACTCAAACGCGTAACTCAAGTACGCCTATCTTAGAAGTAACTAATATGAACAATGTTAAATCTGAAATGTCGAGTAATCAACTCACTAATACATGTTACAAAAAGATTACAACTAGCTTGATAGTTCGCAAAGAACATGGAAAGTCTTCTGCGAAACGTAAAATTAGTGTAATGTTTTGTAATATAGATAAAGGCAGAATGGACCAATTGAGCCAAAGCTCAAAATCAAAAGTGAAAACTGGTTTTTGCCCTTCCTCGGAACAGCAAAATGTGCCTATGAATAATACAATAAGCGATAATAATTCAGCTATCCAGTCAAAATTGGAGAGCAAACATGATAATAAAAACCGAGATATTATCATTGAAGCCATAAGTAATGTTAATATCGGTAATTCGGTTCTGCGTGAATCATATAAAAATCAAGAGATTATTTCTTCAAATAAGTCTGCTTCTGAATTGCACAGTATTGATAATACAATCAAGGATACTGCGAATAATAGGCAACATAATAAAGATTCAATACTATTGAACAAAGAAGATATGCAAGTTTTTACAAGTAAACAATTTCAAAACAAACTAAAAGATGATGCATTTGAAAAAGAACAAAAAGCGCGTAAAGTTGCAAAGATAATTAAAAATTCTCTTATAGCCAAGTATAAAGCGTCGTTAGAAAAACAAGTTAAAAAGATACTTAGTTCAAATTGTGAGATAAGTATTTCAGAAAAGAAAGTTATCATCAATTACAAAAGACCACATGATATTAATAAAATCTGTCCGACAAAAGCAAATAATATTGGCATAAGCTGTTTAACAAAAGTAAGATTGCTAATGGAACTAATGCGTGATAAAAATACAAAAGACTGTCTGCAACACCTTACTGGATATGAGAGAAAGAAAGTAACGATTTTAAATAAAGCATCTAAGAAGGAAGTCAATGTGTGATAAGCATGTATAACAGAACACTGAGGTGCTCATCAGCTTTCTGTCTTTTATAACGCTGTGATTGATAAGCAAAATACATAATAGCAGTACTAATTTTCATTAGCATTTTTAAGAGAAGAGGTTGGGTGAACCATTCTTCTCCTTTTTCTTTACCAGAACACCGAAATTTTCGTTGCACTGCTTATCTGTTTTTCTGGTATCATTAGTAGTGTAGTTCTTTGAACTGTGGTTCGTTGTATTGTGCAACGTAGCCAGGCTTTCGTCTTTTTTATTGAGAGGTTGAGTTTATTTAAATGAGTAATGAGATGAGCGATAATTCTAAAGATTTTTCAATACATTCAAGACCTGAGACGCCAACTGTGAGTTTTTTGCCTCCAAAGCCTGTAGTTTTAGTTGGGCTGATGGGATGCGGGAAAACAAGCATTGGGAAAAGGTTGTCAAAGCGTTTTGAATTACCATTTGTCGATTCAGATCAAGAAATTGAAGAAGCAGCTGGATGCACTCTAAATGATATCGATTCCATCTTTGGAGATGGAGCACTTGAAAGCGGTGAATACAAAGTCATATCGAGGCTTCTGGGACAGCCGGTACAAATTATTGCGACAGGATGTCTGTCATTTACTTATGAAAGAACAAGAAATTTAATAAAGGAGAAGGCGATTTCTGTTTGGCTGAAAGCAGATTTGCCAACATTGACTGCTAGAGTGAGTGGGAGGAAAGATCGACCGCTTCTTGAACCTGGTAAAGAAGAAGAGATTTTGAAACAAATGATGGACGATTGCTATCCATTGTTTGAGAAATCGGATGTATCAGTTCAGACATATGATGAGCCGGCAAATATCACCGTTGATCGTGTGATCATCGCAATAAGTGAATTTATAAAAGCTCAATACCCAGACTATCATGTTCTCAAATCCGTCCAGTACCAATACTAGTTCTCAGATATGCAGAGGAATGGAGAAATTGAGCGATTAGTTTCGTATTTCAGTCGTCTTCCAGGAATGGGGAGTCGTTCTGCATTAAGGCTGGTAATACATTTTTTAAGATATAAAGAAACCGTGTTGCATCCAATATTGAGTTCTTTGCAAAACGTTTATGAAAATTTAAAAATTTGCGAGATATGCGGAAATATCGATACAAGAATGCCATGTAGCATTTGCTCAGATAATAAACGCGATGTCTCAACTATTTGCGTTGTTGCTGATATATCCGACCTTTGGACAATAGAACGTGCAGGGTTTTACAATGGGATATATCATGTTTTGGGGAATAAGCTTTCAGCAATAGAAGGCGTTACCCCAGATGATATAAATATCAATGGTTTGTATGATAGAATTGTAAATAATCAGGTTGATGAAGTAATCATAGCTTTAAGTGCGGATTTAGATGGACAGACTACTCTATTTTTTGTGAAAGATAGGATAGGAGAATTGGGAGTAAAAATAACAACACTTTCCCATGGAGTTCCTATCGGTAGTGATCTGGAATATCTAGATAATAGCACAATTCTTGCTGCATTCTCTCAGAGGCATATTGTTTGACTAAGGTAAAGGCATTATGTTGCATAATGACATCGTATCAGAAATACTGGCCAACAAGCCTGAATTGGTACCAAAGATATTTATTACGGCGTTACAAATCAAACCTGGTGGATATGGCGAGGGTGATACTATATGTGGAACAAGCTACCCTGCGCTTAGAAAAATCGCAAAAGCACATGCTAGTCTTTCTTACGAAGAATGCGAAAAATTGCTACAAAACAAATTACATGAGGCAAGGTTCGTCGCCCTAATTATTTTGAAGCATAAATTTTTTTCTGATATGAACCGCGTAAAATCTCTATATTCAGACAACGTACAGTATATCAATAATTGGGATTTAGTTGATTGTTCTGCTCCTCACATCATCGGAAAATATGTTTGCATAACTGGTGATACCTCTTCTATACACCAACTGTCAGATTCAGATAATTTCTGGGAGAACAGAATTGCAATTGTGGCGACACTAGCGCTTATAAAGGCAGGAAACTTTATGCCAACAATAGAGTTATGTGGAAAGTTTATAACTCATGAACACTACTTGATACATAAGGCTTGTGGATGGATGTTGAGAGAAATAAGCAAATATGATCCGGACGTCGTTATAGAATTTATAAAAGAACATCAAAATATTTCTAGCATAACGAAAAATTATGCGTTGGAATGGATAAAAAAGCGATAAATTATTGAGTTTGCTGAGTTTTCGCATCTGTTGTTAATGCTGTTAGACCATGTAGCAAATCCATAGCTCGCAAAGTCACGGAATCCTGTGATAATGGCGATTGTTCTTGTTTAATTTCTATATCCGGAACAATTCCTTGATGAGTTATGGTATTGCCATTTGGCGATATGAAATAAGCTGTCGTTAGTTTTATTGCCCCACGACCGGGAATTGGTATGACCGTTTGCATAGAACCTTTGCCATAAGTTTTTTCTCCTATAAGAACCGCTCTTTTGTTTTCGCCTAATGCTGAGGCTAAAAGTTCTGCTCCAGACGCTGTGTTTGAATTGATTAAAACAACCATTGGCAAATTATTTAATAAATCTATCTCATCGGAAAATATGACTTTTGATTCTTCAATATTCCGTGACTTGATCTCGACGATTTTTTTATTGGCTAAGAACAAGTCCGCAACACTAACAGCTTGCTCTAAAAGACCTCCAGGGTTATTGCGCAAATCTATAATCACACCAACCGGCTTTTTCTTATTGACCTTCTTGATAGCCTGAGATACCGCAACCAATGTGCCATCGTTAAAATAATTTATCTTAATAACAGCGACATCATTCAAGAATTCAGTTTTTACACTGCATAGTTGAATAACGGATTTTTGCACATTCACCTCGAATGTCTCGTTTTTATTTCTCAGCAAAACCAATTTCACTTTTAATGCAGAATCTGCTCCAAGCCTAGATGCTATTTGCTTAGGTGACATTTTAGAAACGCTTTTGTTATCAATTTGCGTGATAACGTCAAGTGGCTTTATTCCGGCATTTGCAGCAGGGCTTTCATCAATGACGGATTGTATTTCTATGCCTTCCGCAATTTGTTTTATTTCTATTCCAAGCCCGAGAAACATTCCTCGCGTTGTTTGGTTGTATGCGTTGAATTCTTCATTTGGTATGTAAAGGGAATATTCATCTAAAACTTGTAACATGCCATTTATCGCGCCTATTTCTAACTTTTCTCGTGCGATATTATCTGCATAGTTCGTCTGAATTTCCTCAATTACTTCCCTTATAAGATCATTTGTATTGAGCAAATCAACAGAAAATTCTAAATCATGCCGCTCTTTTTTGCATGAGGATACAATCAGGGGTAAAAAAAATATTAAACTAAGCACTTTATAAAGGTTTGTCATTTTTGCGCTATACGGAGAAAAACTTTTTATACACCTTCTCATTCTTCTATGATACAAGATAAAGTACGCCTTTTGATAAATTGAGTATCCTTAATGAAGAATTACCTAAAACAAGTGTTGCCGAAAAGCCTCTTTGGGCGATTTTTTTTAATTCTTATAGCTCCGGTCATCCTTTCACAATCCATAATTGGCATTATATTTTTTGAAAAATACACTCAAACAATTCTCGGCATAATTTCGACGAGAATGGCGGGAGAAGCTAGTGCCATAACTCGCCTTTTAGATATGAACTGCGATAAGGAATATATAGACGAATTGAAAAAAAGTATGAACATAGAAGTTGAAATCCTGAATGATGCAAAGTTGCGAAAGCAGGGTATTGCAAAAAATCATCAAGCATATAGGGCACTTAAAAAAGCAATTCAGAAAAAGGGGTACACAAATTATTACATAGACACCGAAAATCAAAATATGGATATATACATTCCTTCCAGTAATAATTCGGAAATTTATAAAATATCTTTTTTAAGGAAGATTTTATATATCAAAATAATAGCGATAGTACTCGGTAGTGGTATCATATCTAGTATTGTTTTTCTCCTCATATCATTCATATTTTTAAAAAATCAAATCAGACCTATACGCAGGCTTGCAAAGGCGGTAACTGAATTTGGGAAGGGATTTGATACTGATTACATCCCGGAGGGAGCATTGGAAATCCGAGAAGCTGGTAATGCCTTTTGTCAAATGAAAATTCGAGTAAATGAGCTTATGAATAACAGGATGAGAATACTCGCTGGTATATCTCACGATCTTCGAACTCCTTTGACAAAAATGAAATTGCAGTTATCTCTAATGCCAAAAACGAAAGAAACAGAATGGCTTAAACGCGACGTTAATATGATGATAAGTATGACAGAAAGTTTCACTTTGCACGCATTTGAACAAAATAGAGAAATTCCAGTACATAAAAATATTTATTCGTTTATTTCTGAAATAGCGAATGATTACCAACTGGATGATTTTGCTGTAAACATTTCTGGAAATACAGATATCACAATGCCAATAAAATGTGTGTCTTTGAAACGTGCGTTTATGAATATTATCTCCAATGCAAAAAAGCATTCAACTCATCTCTACATAAATATCGCTAAGATGAACAATGAAATCATAATTGCTTTTGAAGATAATGGATATGGCATTGATGAGGAGAGCGCAGAAAATTTATTTTTGCCATTTAAAACCGGGAACGAAGCAAGAACTCATAGCTTAGATGAAGGTGTGGGATTGGGATTAAGCATAGCTCGAGATGCTATTATCGCTCATAGCGGAAGCATTAGAGCCACTAACTCTGTCAATTACCCCGGGGCTTGCTTTGTCGTAACACTACCATATAATTCTTAATTTTTTCGGGAGATAAGCTCATCTCACCTTGAGTAAGGCGAGACTTATTATGCCAAGAACCATCGAGATTATCCAAAATCTGAATACTACAGTTGATTCTGACCATCCTTTTTTTTCAAAATGATGGTGGATTGGCGCCATTAAAAAAATGCGTTTTCCGGTCAACTTGTAATACATAACCTGCATTATCACCGAAATTGTCTCAAGCACAAATACTCCGCCTATTAGGGCATAAATAAACTCGTGCTTCGATATTACGGATATAAAACCTAATGCTCCTCCTATTGCTACTGAACCAGTGTCTCCCATAAAAACTTTTGCAGGTGGAGCATTGAACCACATAAACCCAAGACTTGCTCCAACCAACGCACTTAGAAACACGCAAACTTCTGACATGCCAGGAACATACTGCATATGTAGATATTCTGCAAAAATTATGTTTCCGGTGAGGTAAGCTATAATTGCTAGGCATATCGATGAAATTATTACTGGTCCTATCGCAAGTCCGTCTAAACCATCGGTCAGGTTCACCGCATTTGAACTCCCAACCGTAACAAATATTGCCCATACTACGAAGAAATATCCGAGGTCAATGCAAAAATTTTTGAATATAGGGACAAAAATGCTTGTATTTCCAGAAAAACTGCAAACTTTTATTGATACAAAGCAACAGAGCATAGCAACTATGGATTGTAGCAAAAACTTAGTTTTGCCTGGCATACCATGATAATCATTTTTGCTGACTTTGCGATAATCGTCCATTGCTCCAATGAGCCCAAAACCAATAAAAATACTTAAGCATAACCATAACCAGGTATTTGCAAGATCTCCGAGTAATAAAGAACTGAGTACGACTACTAAAATTATCAGTACCCCCCCCATAGTTGGTATGCCCTTTTTGGTATTTAAATGTGTCTGAGGACCATCCTCGCGTATTGGTTGTCCATTTTTTTGATGAGCGCGCAGAAAAAAGATGAATTTATTTCCAATCAGCAAAACGAAACAAAATGCAATCAAAAATGCGCAAATTGACCTAAAAGTGACATATTTGAGAACGTTCAGAAACGAATAATCTGTACAAAAAAATTTATAAACTAAGTTATAGAACATTTTATATATTTAATAAATTTATCTAGTTCGAGGCTACGAGACCCCTTAAGCAAAACTACGCTATTATTCTGAATCATTTTTAATATCTCTTCAATAACAAAATTATCAAGTTTTGGAAAACATTGTGTATTTTTTTTGCTTCCCATAATTTTCCAGAGATTTTTATCTCCTATAAAAAAAACGTGTTCAAAGTTTGATGTTCGCAGTTTTTCGGCAACTAGCTGATGATAATGGGTTTCATATTGCCCTAATTCTTTCATTTGTCCAATAATCGCAACTTTCGAGGCATTTGGCAATGATTGCAAATTTTCAATTGCTCCTAACACAGCAGTAGGACTTGCGTTATAGCAATCGTTAATCACCTCAATCGTTTTGCCACGAAATACATATTTTTCGACATTGCCTCGTCCTTCTATCTTAGATAAATCTTTTATAAATGGCAGAAATTCAAATATCGGCAATTTCATTGCCCAAATTATTGCCACTAGCATTGCGCTTACATACACTAAATGCTTTTCCCTAAATGGTAAGGTGTATTTCAGGATACCTCCTGGAGTTTTTAGCTCTACGTCTGTGGCTTGCGGAAGCGTATTTTGGCAGGAAACGATTGAAAAATCGCAACTTTTGGAAAATCCGACTGCAAATGTCTGCAAATGTCTGCATTCTGCTTCGTTTTGTATATTTGTCACAAATTCAGAATCTCCATCGAAAATCAAAATGCCTCCAGATTTTATTCCTTTAACGATCGATATTTTTTCGCGAGCTAAAGACTGTTTGTCACCGAAATTACCAATATGAGATTCAAAGATGTTTGTTATAACACCTATGTCAGGCTTCAGATATTCAGAAAGTTCGGCAATTTCACCAGCATGATTTGAACCTATTTCAAAAATTCCGAAATCCGTGCCGTATTCAAGTTGGCACAAAGAGAGTGCCACCCCGTATCTAGTGTTATAATTTCCTGAACTACAGAATGAATTGTATTTATGGCTTAGAAGTGAATTTAGCCAAAATTTTGTCGATGTCTTTCCGACGCTTCCGGTCACTGCAATTAAATTTTTCAGTTCTGTCTTGGATCTTATGCAATTCCCGATATTTTTCAGTGCTTTAGTTGTATTATCAACTATGAGACTTTTCCCTGGGACTTCGTACTTCCTGTTGTCAATTATTACCAAGCTTGCCCCAGAATTTATGGCTTCATTGACGAACTCATGTCCTCTGTTGATGGCTATAAAAATATCCCCAAGCTTGACACTGCGTGAATCGATCGAAATTTTATCAGCAACAAATGGTAAATATTCGCTCAATCCAAGGGCTTCTGCTAAAATTTCATGAGTAATTCTCATATCAATTTTCAGAACCAGAAAGCTACCTTGGATTGTATCATAAGTAATGGTACCTGTGTCTATTTTTTATTAGGAGTAGATACCGCTCGCCATCGTTAGATAACGAACAATACCTTCTTCATTCTACCTTTTATTAGAGGATTTGTCAACTCTGTTGCATAAATCTGACTGATTATAGCAAATTGTTCTTTAGGTAAATTTAATCCTGCTAGATCTACGATAAGAACATTGTGTTTACTTAGTACTGCCATAAGAATTTGTAACCTGGCAATTCCTAGCATAAATTTTACATCCGAAAGAGATTTGACACTGATATTAGTCGTTAGCAAGTCAATACCAGATGTTGTTGCTACTCCATCCTTAGTAGCGCTCAAATTTTCCGATAAGAGGCACGCAGATTTCTTTGCTTGGACGCTAGCATTGTTCAAGCTTTTCGAAAGTTCAGAGATATATTTTTGCAAATTTCCGGCATCATCAACTGAAAATCTCCAATTAACAGCCAACGGAGTATTGCCCTGTTGCTTCTCGCTTATAACTGTATTTATGATATCGCCTGAGATATTTAAGATTTCTGTTTTAGCTTGTACGGGCATTTGTTGTATAAGCGCATTACAAATCTTGCCATAATCTTTTTCAGACCCCATTTTGCTTTTGATAAATTCGAATATATCCTTTGCTCCTTCCATCGTTGCCGTTGTGGCATTTGCAGTTGCCACAGTCTGAGCTCCTGGTTTTGTTGCAGTAACTGCTGGCTCTGCTGGAGTCAATGCTCGTAATTTGTCAGCTAATTCAGATGAATTTTGCTTCAGTAAATGTTCAATATCCGCGACTTTTGCAAATATTTTAACATTCTGCAAACGTTTATTAAATAATTCGTGCAAACGTTGTGTCGCAAGGTCAAGACTATTTCCTTGATTTTGCATGTATTTACAGAGGAAGCGCAGTATTAAATAATTTTCTGTTTCTTCATTACCAATTGTATCATCAAAGATGTCTTTCAATTGCTCAGCTCCAGGGGCAGTATAAACTTTTTCTCGTATTGCCAATTTAATTGCTTCCTTTATGGAATTTTGATAATTGTTCGTAGCCATATGCGGATACTTTACTGTGTCATAGTTTTGTTCTTTCGCTAATTGTTCTGTTAGCTTATCTAGACCTTCTTTTGTAATTTTTTGTTGCGGTGTGGAATTGTTAATCGTCGCCACTTTCGCATCAGTATCCCCGTAGGCTGTTGCTATACAGCACGCCATAACAAATAATCTTTGTATATTAAATATTCTTTTCATATTAACCCCGAGAACAATACTCTTATGCGAATATTCTAATTCTTGAATGTTAATATTTAGTTAAATGCTGATGCCTTTTTCACGCTGTATCCAAGAATATATATACATAATCGATGCAAAACTGAATAGAGCACCACAAATAAATGGAGCCGCAGTCCCTTGTATTTGCATCGCTTTCGCCAGGTCTGATGAAAAGCCGGCTAGGTTATTTGAGAGCAATAATATCAAACCTTCGATGCCATAAAATATCGCAAATGCAGAACCGATTAGATTTTTTGGAGCTAATTTCGCTATTATCGAACCTATAAGCCCCTGGGTCATGCCTAT
>CADBQC010000068.1 GCA_902796745.1 uncultured Pseudomonadota bacterium | reverse complement strand
TTGTCTGTACTGATGGGAATTTTTCGTACGAAGAAGAGCTGAGTATGAACGCTGATATCAAACACGTCATCAGCAAATCTGAGACTTGCTTGGTATTATGCTACTGACCTTGTTAGATTACACAGAAAAACCAAGTGTTATAGAACTTTCAATTGAATTGTTTCTGTGTAGCTGGGAACTTTTTTGTCACTTTTCTTAGTAATCGCCACGTAAAACCAGGCTTTGCGTATTTTTTATTATTTTGATAGAATTGACTCATGGATGGGTGGTCGAGTGGTTGAAGGCACCGGTCTTGAAAACCGGCAAGGGGGCAACTTCTTCGTGGGTTCGAATCCCACCCCATCCGCCATGAAAAGAACCATAGTTGGGATAATTTGCAGAGCTTGTGGTTGTTTTGCATTATCTATACTATTTAGAATAGGTTATATAAAATCAAGAATGTTTCACGTGAAACATTTTATAACTTATTGTAGAGATTATTATGATAATTCTCTCAAACTCATATTGTAATTACTGTTAGTGCAATTTTGCTATCGCGGATTCCAGGAATATATCAATTTCGCCATCGAGCACAGCTGGGGCATTGCCAGTTTCTGTGCCAGTGCGAGTGTCCTTGACAAGCTGGTATGGTTGCAAAACGTATGAGCGTATCTGGTTTCCCCAAGCAATATCTGTTTTGTTTTGCGAGGCATTTATTTCTTCTTCTTGTTCTTTTAATTTGAGAGCATATAGCTTCGATTTCAGCATACTCATTGCAATTTCGCGGTTACGATGCTGTGAGCGATCGATTTGAGATGCAGTAACAATTCCAGTTGGTATATGAGTTATCCGCACAGCACTTTCGGTTTTGTTGACATGTTGTCCACCAGCCCCGGAAGAGCGGTATACATCAATTCGCAAATCCGCATCATTTATCTCAATTTCGATTGAATTATCAACTTCAGGCGTAACAAAAACGGAGGCGAAACTGGTATGGCGACGAGCATTCGAATCGAATGGAGAGATGCGAACCAGTCTGTGAACACCCGACTCTTTTTTTAGCCATCCATATGCTTTCTGACCTTTTATGTGCAATGTAATCGATTTGACCCCCGCTTCTTCACCATCATTTTTATCGGTAATCTCAAGCTTATATTTGCGTTTTTCAGCCCATCTGGAATACATTCTTGCAAGCATCTCCGCCCAATCTTGTGCTTCAGTTCCACCTGCCCCTGCATTAATTTCGAGGAAGCAATTTGCGGAATCGTGAGGAGCACTTAAAAGCGATTCAATTTGCAACGTCTCTGCTTCCTTGGTCAAAGTTTCAAGATTTTCCGATAACTCTGAAAGCATTGATTCATCATTTTCAAGCTCAGCTAACTCAATTAGATCAATCAAATCTGTAAGCCGGCTCTCTAAATTTTTAACTGGATCTATTTTTTCGATTATACTGTCCTTTTCCTTCGTTACACTAATTGCATTTTCTGTATTATCCCAAAAATTCGGTGCTTCTATTTGTTTTTCTAATTCAGCTAACTTTATGTTTATTTCATCAAATTTTATAAAATTCTTAATCAAACCTATGGAATTTTTTATTGTTTCAATATTTTTTTGTTCTTGTGGTGCCATTTATCGTATTCCCAAATATCGCTCGATTTGTTGTGCTGCAAAACATCCACGCCCCGCTGCGTATACGGCTTGCTTTGTAATATCATTTTCGACATCACCTGCAACAAAAATCCCTGGAACAGATGTCTTTGTTTCATTTGAAATCACATGCCCACTATCATCCAATGCCACCAAATCTTTGACAAAGTCGGTAGCCGGCTTGACACCAATCGCAACAAATACCGCTGAAACATTGATCGTCTTTCCATTATCCAGTTTTACCGCTGTAACTCTTGTCTCCCCAATAATCTCATCCACAGTAGCATTCCAGACACATTCTATATTCGATTTCGCGAATATGCGCTTTTGCATAATTTCATCGGCACGCAATGTATCCCGTCGATGAATGAGGTACACTTTCGACGCAATATTCGACAAAAACAGCGATTCCATTACCGCTGTATTTCCTCCACCAATAACGGCAACAGTCTTGCCCTTATTAATTGCGCCATCACATGTCGCACACCAAGACACACCTTTGTTTGTAAATTCCGCTTCGCCTTTACACCCTAAGCGTTTGTGAGTTGCTCCAGTCGCTATTAAAACAGCTTTAGCGGTCAGCCTTTCTTCTGAGGTGTTCTCAATTTCAAAGCTATTTTTGACAGCGGTTATTTTGGTTACGCTCTCATATATCATATTTACCCCAAGTTTCTCTGCTTGGTTTATTGTTTTAATCATAAGCTCAGCGCCACTTATCGCATCAAACCCTGGGTAATTTTCTATTGTATCTGTTTGCATCAATTGCCCACCTGGATTATCGCCACAAATAACCACAGGAGTTATGCCAGAGCGCGCTAAGTATATCGAAGCTGTTAACCCAGCAATACCCGAACCTATAATGACAACATCATTCATATATCACCCCATATACATGCCACCATTAACGTGTAATGTTTGCCCAGTGATATATGAGGCTTCACGTGATGCCAAGAAGCATACCGCATAAGCAATTTCAACCGGGTCTGCCATATATCCAAGCGGGATTTTCGCAAGGAACTTTTCACGAGCCTCATCGCTAACTGCATCAATCATCGGTGTTTTTATAGCGCCAGGAGCTATGCAGTTAACTGTAATCCCACGTTTTGCATATTCCAATGCAACAGCCTTAGATAAACCAACAAGTGCTGCTTTGCTTGCGCAATAGTTTACCTGTCCAGGATTTCCGGTAAATCCAACTACAGAAGATATACCGATAATTCGTCCAAACTTGCGCTTTGACATAGCCATAACCGCCGATTTAGTTAAAGTAAATGCTGCTCGTAAGTTCACATTTAGTACTATCTCAAGATCGTCTTCGGTCATCTTCATAAGCAATTTATCTCGGTCTATTCCGGCATTGTTTACTAAAATATCGATTTGTCCTGCCTGTTCTTCGGCTTTAGAAAATAGCGCGCGAGTGTTATCAACATCAAGCAAATCGCAATTGATTATTTCAACATCTTTGCCAGTTGCTTCCTTTATCTCTTTTTTCGCTGTTTCTAACGCATCTTGCCTAACATCAGCTATAACTATCTCAGCACCTTGCTTTGCCATTTCTATGGCTGTCTTCTTGCCGATAGCACCAGCGCCACCGGTTATCATAGCTCTTAGTCCTTCAAGTGAAAATAACATTTTAGTCCTCTTCCTCCTCTGCTTTTATAAACTCCTCAATCTGTGCAACTGTTTCCAAAGTGCATGTATTCATTTCTGGATTAGCTCTTTTGAGCATATTTGTAAGAACCTTTCCAGGGGCTACTTCGACAACTTTTGTCACCTCAGCATCATTTGTCACCAGTCGCATTGTCTCTCGCCACCTGACACGACCAGTGATTTGGCTTGTCATCTTGATCTTTACCTCGTCTTTGTTGTTCAGTGGCTGAGCTGTGACATTCATAATCACAGGTATCTTGAAATCATGAACAACAAAACCTGATGCAAGTACTTTGTCGAATTCAATTGCAATTGGAGCCATCAGTGGGCTGTGAAATGCTCCACTCGTTTGTAATTCTATAGCCTTTTTTAACTGTGTTTCTGCTTTCGCCTTTTCAACAAATTCTGAAACAGCGTTTCTATGTCCGCTTATTACGACCTGCGTGTCTGAATTGTCATTGGCGATAACGCAAATTTGCTTCCCTGTTCGATAGTCGGAGATTAACTCTTCAATATCATCAACACAAACTCCGATCAGCGCAACCATAGAATAATTTTCGCTATCTGGAAATGCCTGAGACATTAATTCTCCACGGCGTCTCACCAATTTCGCGGCATCACTCAATGAAAACACGCCGGATGCACATAACGCGGTATACTCACCCAGTGAATGTCCGGCTAAATATTTGCACCTTCTTGATAGGTTATAACCGTATTCATTTTCAAGAATTCTGACACACATCATACCCACTGCAAAAATCGCAGGTTGTGCATTCTCAGCTTTTGTCAATTCTTCCATCGTACCATTCTCAATCAAATCGGACAATTTGAAAGATATTGCATCTTCAATCTCTTGCATCGTCTCCATACCGGCTTTGTAGCCATTCATGAAAGACGAAGCCATACCGATTTTTTGAGAACCTTGCCCCGGAAAAACAAACACATTCTTCACTGCTGAATTCCTCTATTTCTGACGTTTATTTACGCAATTCTAGACGTTCAATGAGTTTTTGATATCTCGTTTCATCAACTTTTTTGAGATAATCCAACAACCGACGGCGCTTTCCCACCATAATGAGCAAACCTCGTCTAGTATGAAAATCTTTTTTATGCAAGCTCATATGCTCTGTCAAATTTTTTATACGTTCTGTTAAGATCGCAATCTGTACTTCAGGCGACCCAACATCACCATCATGAATTGCATATTCTTTGATTAATTCTTGCTTTTTCTCTGCCGTTATCGACATCTTACTCTCCTTTTCTTAAAAAGACCTCAACAATTTCTTCGGATTTATTACTCCATCCGAAAACTTTACGATTTCCAGAAAACCATTATCTGCAGAAGCCATATATTGTCCATCTGCTCCAACGAAAGCAGTCGGAATACATCTTCCGAGCATCAAGTTCTCAGCATCTTGACACGAAACGGGAATAACAGGGATGTCGTCCAGTACATTCTCGAGCGGAATCAAAACGCTGTCTAAATTATCCTCAAATTTTTCCAAATTTTCAAGTGTGATGCTTTGCTCAACGGAAAATTTGCCATCTTTAATGCGTCTAAGATATGATGTATGTCCTACAGTTCCTAGCGCTTTTGCTATATCTTCGCTCAAAGTTCTGATATATGTCCCAGGCGAAACCTCAGCTCTAAAATGGTTTTTTCCTATCAATTCCAAATTATAAATAGTAACTTTTCGCGCTTTCATATTTGGCACTTCTCCTTTACGCGCCAATTCGTATGCTCGTTTACCATCAACTTTTATTGCGGAAAAAATACTTGGAATTTGTGTTATTTCGCCGATAAATTGTGGTAAAACAGACTGTATTTCCGATACAGTTGGTATTTTATTTGAAACTTCGATGACTTTCCCGGTCTTATCTGAGGTATCTGTTAGTTTCCCAAAGCTTATTTCAAATTCGTACGTCTTACTCTCAGTTTTTATATATGGAATTGCTTTAGTCCCGGCATTTATTGCAATCGCTAAAACGCCGATAGCAAACGGATCTAGCGTCCCTACATGACCGACTTTGGTAGCTTTAAACCACTTTTTTATAACAAAATCGACGAAGGCCGAAGACTTACCTTCCGGCTTATCTATGATTAGAAAACCATCCATACGCTTTTTACCTTACTAGATACACAGCAATTCTCGCCAAATTTTTACTACGCAAAGCTCGTGTTCATGATATCATATTGCTCTGGCATACTTTTTGATTGGAGAACATTTTTTAGTCATATGAATGTATTTTTTCCAATCACTGGTATGTTTCTTGACCCATTGCTAATACTCTGTACTGGATTGCTTGGTGGTTTTGTGTCTGGATTTTTAGGACTGGGCTGTGGCGTAATAATCACTCCTGTTTTGATGGAACTTGGTATTCCTCCAATGATCGCTGTATCTACCCAACTTTGTCACGCGGTTGGTACAAATTTAACAAATTTCTTGACATACAGGCGCAAAATGGATGTTGATTTCCATTTGGCAACTTATCTTCTCTTAGGAGGTATGTTTGGTGCTGTTTTTGAATGGTTAATATTAAAAAATTCAGCTAATTCAAAATTTGCCTTTAATAAATTCGTCTATGTTTATATTTTTATCCTAATAATTTTCGGCATAATCATGCTGTTTCAAAGTTTTCGTGCTTGGAAACATGGCGATACAACAAAATATAAAAAAAGTGTTTCTATGAGAAGATGGATGCTATACTTGCCATTTCATAAAATTTTTGTCAGATCTCGCGCCGAAATGAGTATTTTAATTCCAATTTTTGTCGGTTTTTTAGCCGGACTTTTAGTTTCGTCACTAGGAGGTGGAAATAACCTTTTTATGGCACCGATAATCACTTATTTGATAGGTAGAATTAGCCCAGTTGTTTATGGAACTACTGCTCTAGCTGGCTGTGTAATTACTGCTGTGATTGCATTTGTGTATTCGGCAAGCGAATATTGCTGCGATGTGATGTTTGTGATGTTATTATTTGTGGGCGCGTCAATTGGCTCATGGATTGGAGTAAGGTTGACTTACAAAATTGAGCGATATTGCATATACGCGCTTGGTTCTGTGGTTGTTTTTGTTATGGCAATTAGACAAATATACAATCTGGTCCACCATTCTTTTGCAAATTCCTACAATTGTAAAATTGATTTGTCTCAATCGATTCTTGGAATAATTGCGGAAGAAAATTACATAACATATACATTTGTGTGTATTGCTATTGTGGTAGTGATGGCCTTCTTCAGTGAAAAATTCATGCAACGTTTGTATGAAAAACGCAAAGAAGGGAAAAAATTATGAGAAAAGTTATTGTCGTTTGTTGCCTAGCTCTCGTGGTTGCAGGTATCTTGAGAATGGATAAAACTCCTCAAGAAACTGTCAATGTTTATGGTTGGTATGGAATTATAGGCAACGAAATTTTAAAAGATTTTGAAAAAGAGACAGGAATAAAGGTGATATATGATGTGTATGACAACAATGATACACTTGAAGCAAAACTACTTGCAACAAACAGCGGATACGATGTTGTTTTTCCATCATTCATACCTTATGCTGCTAGGCAATGTGCTATGGGTGTCTATGCAAAATTAAACGAAGACTTAATCCCAAATCTGAAGAATATTCAAGGGGCGATAACAGAAAAATTCAAAATAGCAGGAGGTGATATCACGAGATTGGTTCCAATGTTTTGGGGCACTATCGGTATCGCCTATGATGAAGAAGCCGTACGCACTATTTTCCCAGAAGCGAAAGAAGTTACATATGATATGCTCTTAAAACCTGAAAATATCAAAAAATTATCGCAGCATGGCGTGAGCTTTCCAGAAGAATACATTGATATATTCCCTCAAACAGCGGTGTTTTTGAAGTTGATGGATGATAGTTCAATTAAGACAGCAGAGAAGATAAAGGAGTATGTGAAACACTTCAAGAAAGTGCGCAAATACATAAAAAAATTCTCTTCGACAACTCTAATAAAAGATCTTCTGTCCGGAGAAGTTATAGTTGCTATCGGATGTTCAGACAACGCATGGAGGGCCATACAAGCAACTAAGAAAGTGAACAAAAAGATCAAATATGTCATTCCTAAGGGATACGCTACTCTCTGGATAGACTGCATGGGAATTCCCGGTAAAGCCCCTCACAAGGAGAATGCCAATAAGTTTATAAATTATTTGTTACGTCCAGAAGTTGCCGCAAAGCTCACAAATAACACTGGAATTTTGGTCAATATCCCTGACGCTTATAAATATTTTGAAAAAGAATTTATAAATGACACACAGGTATGTCCGCAAGATAGAGAGCTGGTGTCCGGAATGATTATGGGAACTCCGAGCATAAATGCAGAAGATGTCAAAACTGACA
>CADBQC010000067.1 GCA_902796745.1 uncultured Pseudomonadota bacterium | reverse complement strand
TCCTTATATCGTTATAATTTCTTTTCTCAATTCAGCAAAATTCGCTGATTGTTCAATGACGTGTGATACTTTGAAAATTTCTCCTTCGGCAAATCGATTGCCAATCAACTGTACACCCATTGGTAATCCATCTTTTGAAAGCCCTGCAGGAATTGAAATAGCTGGCAATCCAGCTATGTTGGCATTAACTGTGTATACGTCATTCAAATACATATCAACAGTGCTCATGTGCGCGGATTCTTCAATTCCAAATGCAGTATTCGGCGTCGTCGGACATAATATCAAGTCCACCTTTGCAAAGGCGTTATCGCGGAAATCTTCTTTTATCATTTTCTGAATTTTCAGCGCGCGTGTGTAGTATGCGTCGTAATACCCGGCGGATAGCACATATGTCCCTGTCAATATTCGACGCTTCACTTCTTCGCCAAAGCCTTCAGAGCGAGAGTTTATATAAAGCTCATCAATATTACCAAAATCTTCTGCTCGCTTTGTGTATCTGACGCCATCATACCTTGCTAAGTTGGATGAAGCCTCCGCTGGAGCGATGATGTAGTATGCAGGCAAAGCGTATGACGTTGTTTTTAGCGATATATCCACAATCTCACATCCGGCATCTATTAACCAAGACTTCACATGTTCCAGAAGAGCAAGATTTTCATCATTTAGTCCTTCTAAATATTCCTTAGCTATGCCAATCTTCATACCTTTCACAGATTGCCCGAGAAATGCCGTATAATCCGGGATTGTTACATTCTCTGAAGTGGAATCTTTTGGATCATACCCTGCCATAGCGCTCAACATAATTGCTGCATCTTCCACCGTTTTAGTTAAAGGGCCTGCTTGATCGAGCGAAGAAGCAAAAGCCACCATTCCCCATCGCGAGCATAAACCGTATGTTGGTTTTATTCCGACTAGTCCTGAAAATGCAGCAGGTTGACGTATTGATCCGCCGGTATCAGACCCGATTGCAGCAACGCATAAATCAGAGGCGACAGCAGTCGCAGGACCACCAGAAGAACCACCTGGAACAAGCTCCATTTCTGGCTTTGATTTCTTACGATATGGCAAAAAGCATGCGCCAAAGTAACTCGTTATATTCGCAGAGCCCATAGCAAATTCGTCCATATTGGCTTTGCCAATAAATACAGCGCCGTTGTCCAAAAGGTTTTGCGTAACTGTAGATTCGTATTCAGGAACAAATTCAGACAATATCTTAGAGCATGCGGTTGTTCTTATTCCTTTCGTGCAAAACAAATCTTTTACGGCAATCGGAACGCCTAACAGTGGTAAATCTTCACCTTTTGCAATTCGTGCATCCGCATTTTTAGCTGATTTTAACGCTTTTTCTTCGTCTATCGTAACGTAAGCATTAAGCTTGGAATAATCTTTTATACGAGCCAAGTAATGTTGCATCAGTTCATATGCAGAAAACTCTTTACTCTTTAAGCCTTTTCTTGCCTCAGATATGGTTAAATAATTTTTCATTTTTGTTCCTTTCCTAAGCGCACTGATGAATGTGAACAGCAACAAGAGGTCTCTTATTGAAGAACTTAGTCATCAACTTTTTGACAGAATAGGTAATTTCTCGACGCATAATTTCCGGCTCACTTCCTTTTGCTACTTCGTTTTTGACAATCTGATAAATTCCAGAATTTACTCGGTTTAGCATTTTTTTATTCAGGTTTATTCCTTGAACACTGACCTCTGGCTCGTCAACCATCTCGCTTCCAGATATCACGAAACTAACGCTGACATGACCGTTGTAGCTCATCGCAGCTCGATCTCGCAGAGGTAGTGAATTTAGCGGAAGTACATCGCTACCATCCACTGCATTAAAGATCATATCTCGGTGGTCTACTTTATTTAATTCATCATGGGAGTAGCATACGACATCCCCAGATTCAGCAACTAAAATCTCTGAAATTCCGCAAGTCTTAGCAAATTCAGCTTGAGCATATAGCATCCTAGCATCACCGTGTACTGGCATCAGCGTTTTCGGTTTTAGCCACTCATACATCTTCTTCACCATATCCCTGTTAGCGTGCCCGGACACATGTATATTTGCTTCCGTATCGACAGTGACTATTTCAACTCCCTTGCGAATGAGCATATTTTGCAAATCTCGAATTCCAATTTCATTTCCTGGAATTACTTTTGAAGAAAAGAGCACTACGTCATCTCCACTAAGCTTTATAACTCGGTTTTCTCCTCTTGCGAGCCGGTATAGCGCAGATCGCGATTCCCCTTGAGAACCTGTGCAAATCAGTAGAACTTTATCAGCAGGCATGCTCATCGCTTCTTCATCGGTCAGTATTGAATTAACATTCTCTCTGAACTTCGGAGTGTAATATGAAGTTTCAGCAATAGCATCAAGCATTTTGTATATTGACCTTCCTATGACTGCCACTCGTCTTTTTAGCTTTCTTGCAATATAAAAAATTGTTTCAATTCTTGCTAGATTGGATGAAAAGCAAGTGACTGTAATGCGTTTATTTTCATATTTCGCGATAACCTGCTCTAGGGAATCACGCACAGTTGCTTCAGAACCTATGTTCGATGCAGTTACCATATTTGTAGAATCACATAGTAAGCAATCTACTCCTTCATTCCCGATTTCTATCAATCTTTCAGCATCGGTTTTATCACCAAGAAGTGGTGTTTCATCAATTTTCCAATCTCCGGTGTGGAAAACATTGCCACCTGGTGTTTTGATATACAAGCCACAAGCGCCTAATATCGAGTGTGAAATTGCCACAAACTCTATCTCAAATGAACCAACTGTAATCCGTTGTTTTCGATTAACAACGTTAATCGGCACTTCGTCTTTCCATCGCATTTCACTTAGTTTTTGCTTTAACACCTCAGCTGGAAATTCTGTTAAATATATTGGGCATTTTATCGATTGCCATAGATGGTGTATTGCTCCTATATGGTCTTCATGAGCGTGCGTTACAAAAATCCCTTTTATATCTTTTTGATGCTCCTGAATATATGTGATATCCGGAGTTAATACCTCTATGCCGAGTTTATCATAAAATGTTATACCTAAATCTACAATTATCCACTCATTTCCATAGCCAATCATGGTGCAATTAGCGCCAATCTGTTCTAGTCCCCCTATGGGAATTATTGTCAAATTGTTATTTGTTTTCATTTTTTTCTCCTTTCTAGAAAACTAAGTCGTTTCATTTTCAAATACTCCAAAAACGGCTGATTTATTTATCCAGCCGGAATAATTTTCTGTACTTCCGCGAAAAACGACATTACACCAATTTCCTCTAACAGAAATAAGCTCTAGCACAACGTTTTTTCTAACGTATGCGACTAGCTCTGAAGTTTCGTTAGATTTTTCCATCAGTTTTGTCGGATTTTCGCTTGTTACCATAACGAACCTTTTGGGAGAAAGCATGCTTTTGTGTATCCAGCTTTCATCTCCAAGAGGATCCTTAACTTTTCTCCAATGATCATATTTCGCAATTACCATTACGGGAGTACCTTTTTGAATATATTCATAACTAATTTTGTATTCCTTCCCGGGACCTCTATGCGAATTAACTCTATTGGATTTAATCGATGCGTAATAAGGTTCACATCGACCACTCTTGATATAAGCATTCAAATCATTTGAATATATCAAAAATGCAGTTGCGACAAGTGCGAGTTTCTTAAAATTCACCGATATAAACTCCCAAATTTCTAGCAACATTGACATATTGATCGCTTCTTTTTAAGGTCGTATTCACATTTTTAACGACCTCTCTTATATCCATAATTCTAAGTTTATTTTCAGAAAATGCAAGAAATTTTCCGAATTTTCCTTCCGAAATTAAATTGATTGCCTCAACCCCAAGCAAGGCACCAAGTAATCTATCACTAACGCAGGTTTCTCCTCCGCGTTGAATATGTCCCAATGTCACGCTACGGCATTCAAAACCTGATTCTTTTATTTTTTGGGAAAGGTAATGCCCAATACCCTTATATGAAATGTGGGTATACTTAATGAACCCATCCACTTCGCGTTCAGAATGCCTGAAATCTTCAGCTTCCACAGATTCAGCAACAACTATGATGCAATGGTTTTTGCCATTTTGAAAATTTCGATGGATTTTGTCCTGTATTTTTGTTAAATTGTACTTAAATTCAGGAACCAAAATGACATCCGCACCAGAAGCAAGCCCAGCATATAGAGCTATAAATCCAGCATCTCTGCCCATGACTTCAATAACCATTGTTCGTTCATGACTTTTCGCAGTGGAACGAATATTCTCGATAGCCTCGACTGCGACTTTAACTGCAGTCTGAAATCCAACAGCATAATCGGTGTAATTAACGTCGTTATCTATAGTTTTTG
>CADBQC010000066.1 GCA_902796745.1 uncultured Pseudomonadota bacterium | reverse complement strand
GGTGATTTTGATAGCATGAGTTTAAAGAAGACATTTCCTGGTGTATTGAAGTTATTGGATGGACTAGTTGAATTTCCTGAAGGATAGCGGAGCGAAACCAATATTGTTGTGCACCACTACGATTTTGAATATTTAAAAGATGTATGCTGTCGTCAAGAAATTGCTAAACTTCAGACAATAATCTCTCGGCGACAGGTTTTAGCATGAAGGCGAAAAGTTGCTATCAATACTGAAATGAACTTGTTGATCGTGTTGGAAACATAAAGCCAAACGCTTTATAAGACGCATATCCAAAAATTTCTTGTGAAAAATTAAAAAAGTCTGGCAACGCCTCAGCGAGGCAATATCAAGCATGTTTTGCCATTTTTCACATATCTCACAAGAACTCACAAACAAGCCCCTATTCATGAGCACATTGACATCACTTCCGGGATAGATTTTGAAAGTATTTCAGCTTCACAAATTGTTGAAAATCAGACGTATCTGCGCAGATCAGCTCAGAAGTTTCTTGCCTCCAGAATTGTATCATCCATGGTTGTATTATGTCTCGCACCAGTGTTCGTTTGTTATAATAAGGTATTGAAAGATAGTCGTTAACAAACTTTCTCAAATCGGCATCCCATTGTTCTTTATATAGAGACCAAGAAAAAAAATTAGTCTGAGGTAGGTCCTCTCTTTCGATATCTTTATACAACAACACTCTGTATGGCCAACCTTTCCTGAAGTTTACGTAATAATCTGCATCTCTTGTGGAAAAACTTTTAGACTCGCAATCAAGAGACATCATGTATACCATAGCTTGACAGAATTCAGTAGTATCAACCGACTTACCATTATACGAAATTAGACCGTACAAATAGTTGTTATCCACGGCGCGCGTTATAAGAGATTCATGAATTTTAAATAAAATTATCGCATTACAACTAGTATCACTTTCTATCGTCCTGCATATAGCACTCAGCATTACAACTAGTATCACTTTCTATCGTCCTGCATATAGCACTCAGTATTACATCCTGTACTAGTCTATACATCCTTGAATAGCCTTTGTAGCCCAGGCAGTATCCCTGGTAACCTTCAGGCATTACACTCTTTACAAGCCCCATTGCGACATCATATTTCTCTAAAAGATCGTTTGTTTCTACAATTTTTTTTATATCATTGAAATTTGCGCTTAAAAGTTCAAAATCATCTTTCTTGCAAGAAAAATCTGGAATAACAATTTCGTTAAATTTTAGTGTGCCGTATTCGCTATTTACCTCTTGTTCTGGGAGAATTGTCTTTCCGAACAAATCTTCAGGTTTATCTATTGTTCCAGAAGAGAAAGCACATTCGACAAAAGTTATGCTCCAAAACAACAAATTCAAAAATTTCATGTAAGCAGTCTCAAAAACAAGATCATCATCGCATCATTGTACACCAAAATATGAGCCCCCGCAGAAAACCCTGCAGTGTTTTTTGTGTATTTAGTGGTACTCTCTGAAAAAGCGTCCTGCAGTTATGTCTGCTATTGCAATTTTTATGTATTCCACTATGTTGTCTGGCAAATTGTTCGTATCAAAAAAATCCAAACCACCACATTTATGGGGCTCATTATTTCTCAATTCTCCATCGTATTTTAAGCATTTAAAGAAGATGTCAATATTTTGCCTATTCGGACTTTTTCTATCCATAACGTATGCAAATTCCAAATCCTCGGGTAATATTGTTATATTAGCTTCTTCCATAGCCTCGCGTATCATCGCTTCACGAGCAGTTTCTCCTTCCTCAGCGTGCCCCGCAACTATGCTCCAATTTCCATCCTCATACCCGGTATTTTTTCGTAGCGAAAGCAAAATTTTACCAGCGTGTTCTAAAATTAGGTATACGCACACGTACGATTTTAGTTTTACGCCGTTACTTCCTTGCATCAATCTTCTCCTTTCCAAAATATGGCACTAGCGCTTCTGGAATTTCAATCGAACCATCCTTTTGTTGATAATTTTCCATAACAGCAATGAGGCAACGTCCAACCGCAATCCCCGAGCCGTTTAAAGTATGCACAAATTCATTTTTACCTGTTTTTTCATTTTTATACCTCGTATTCATGCGGCGTGCCTTAAAATTATTGCACCTCGAGCAACTGGATATTTCGCGATACTTATCTTGTCCTGGAAGCCAAACCTCAAGGTCGTATGTTTTTTCAGATGAAAAGCCCATATCTCCAGTTGAAAGTACGACGGTTCTGAATGGCAAGTTCAGTTTTTTCAAAATTCCTTCCGCGCATTCAGTCATCCTCTCATGCTCAGCAATAGATTGCTCGGGCGTCGTAATACTCACCAACTCAACTTTGCCAAATTGGTGTTGTCGCAACATACCGACAGTATCACGCCCTGCAGAGCCCGCTTCCGACCTAAAACAAGGGGTGTAGGCCGTATAGCGTAGCGGGAGCTCTTTTTCGATTAATATTTCACCATTGTATATGTTTGTGAGCGAAGCTTCAGCGGTCGGGATTAAGTAGCTTCCTATTGTTGTTTTAAATAAGTCTTCCTCAAATTTTGGCAATTGACCAACACCAAACATCGCTTTTTGTTCAAGTATTAGTGGGACGTAAACCTCGGTATAACCATTTTCCTTCGTGTGAACATCAAGCATGAATTGTGCTAATGCTCGCTCTAAACGAGCTATTTCAGAAAATAAAAACACAAACCTTGAGCCGGCAATGCGGGCTGATTTTTCAAAATCCATCATACCCAAATTTGTTCCGAGTTCATGGTGTTCCAATGGCTTAAAATCAAACTTTCTTGGTTCTCCAAAGCGACGTATTTCCACATTTGCATTTTCGTCAATGCCAATAGGACACTCATCGGATGGAATATTCGGAATGGTTGCCAAAAGATCCATAAACTCGGCTTTTGTCTTGTTTGCAACTTCTGTCATCTCTGCCATTTCTTTTTTTAACAATTCCATACGTTGTTGCAATGCACTTGTGTCTTCGCCTTTTGCCTTTGCTTTTCCAAATGCCTCAGAGTTCTTATTTCTTTCTTGTTGTAATTCCTGCAATTTCGTTTGAGACGCTCGCGATTTTTCATCCAATTCCAATAGTTTCGCTTCCGCCGGCACCTTATTTCTGTTTTTCAGAGCCTTATCCAAAATGCCTGGATTTTTTCTAACAAAATTTATATCTATCATTTTTTAACTTAATTTGAAACTGAGCTATCTCGCCTATAATATAGCACAAACACTCCGAATAGAAATAATGCAATTGAAAGAACCTGTCCAACTGTTAAGGCTATCGTATCAAAATAAGTATATACCTCAACTTCTTTGTAAAATTCGATAACAAATCGTGCAGAAGAATAAACAATGCAAAAAATAGCCGTGGTAATCCCAGTGCCAATAATTTTTACTCCTTTCAGTCTGAAAATCACAAAAAGTAGCCAGAAATTCAGTAATCCTTCGAAAAAGGCTTCGATTATTTGGGTTGGATATCTCGGCATATTGTCAACAAGTAAAAAAATAACCGCCATATCAGATGAAGTAATTTTTCCATACAGCTCTTGGTTCATAAAATTCGCAAATCGCCCTATACCAACTCCCAAAGCACCTGCAATAGCCAAAACATCTGCCATCACTTTCCATTGAATGTTGTGACGCTTAACGTATACAAAAACGTATACGACAAGTGCAATAACTGAACCATGAAAGGATAAACCACCATTGCGTATCATGATGATCTCTAACGGATGCTTTATGAAATATTCCAGTTCATAAAATAAAACATGCCCTAGGCGAGCCCCTACCACTATCGATACAATTGCCCAAAACATAAAATTGTCAAATTCTTCTTTCGTAGGCACTTTTATGTTATTGTTTCTGAGCTTTCTCAAGACCCATGTAGCAACAGCCCATGATGCAAAGAGTGCTGTTGCATATATTATGCCATACCAATAAACAGGTATACTTCCAATCGAAAACGCTACTGGCGAAACAGACCAAATAAACATATAGCGCCGTATAATTACACCCTGTGTGGATTATAACACACATATCCATGACACAATGCATCTTACTTCCGACGCTTTTTGTTTATAAACATTCCAAATTTTGTTGCAAATTTGATAAATATTTTCAATAATTTAAGACAATTGAACGATTTAATTTTGTCGAGATAAAAATGAAAAAATTGTTAATGGCAACATGTGCTATAGCTTGCGTATCTCAAGGAGGTACGTCAGAGTCGTATGCGTCAGACATATATGTGCACATAAATTTGAGCACAATTGCGACATCTAATACCAATAAGACAGATGATAACACAGAGTATAAATATTTACAGGCAAAATGGGATACCTCCGGAGACAACGCGGAGCTAAAAAGCGTATGGTTTGACAGATCTCTTCGCACAATGAGAGATCAATATGAAGTACCACCATGTTCCATACATATTACCGCAGACCTGCCAGGAAAGCACGAAGACAAAACTGTACATTTAGGAACATTAGATACTACACGTAAAGCAGGTGCTTTCAGTGGTTTGTCCTACCACAATTCGCACTGGCGTGATCCGAACGATCCACTTTCTCGGACGAAAATTTTTCTGGAGATAAATTTTGGTTCTGATGGACAGCCTGTTGTGTGTTATGGGTCTTTGAATTACCTTTTTTATGATTCAGACATAATCCAGTGCCTTAATTTTGAGAATATGGATACATCAAAAGTAACGCATATGGGATTTATGTTTGAAAATTGTGCCAATCTAGAAACAATAAATTTTGGTAACTTTAACACAGAAAATGTAACTTACATGTGGCATATGTTTTGTAACTGTCGATCGTTAGAAAAGCTAGATTTAAGCAGTTTTAATACCAAGCAAGTGCAATCTATGGGATATATGTTTTGTGGTTGCGAAAATTTATTGAAATTAACGGTAGGTGAGAATTTTGATACATCAAATGTAAGAACCATGAACGGTATGTTTATGGATTGTCAGAAAATAGAAGAGCTAGATTTTCTCAAAAAATTCAGTACCATAAATGTATACTATATGCACAGCATGTTTAAAAATTGTCGTGCATTAAAATCACTGGATCTAAGTTCTTTTGAAGCAAAAGAACTTGCTGACGTGAACTGGATGTTTTACAATTGCAGGGCCGAAATACAGTGGGGCAAATTCGATATAGGAATAGTATGTAATTATAAAGAATGTTGTTTGTCAAGCAGTGAAATTGAGGATATTGAAAAAAGACACGGGCAGATTATAGAAGAAAAAAAAGAACGTGAAAAAAAGGGCGCAAAATAAGCGATGATAATGGGTATCATAATGACTGATGCAAGCGATACTCCATATCATTCGCCTCGTAGTTTCTTAATCGCGTGCAAGTGTTCTGTGTACTCTTTGGAGAACGTATGCGCGGTATGCTCTTTATTCGCAACAAAATAAAAGTATTCCGTCGCATCTGGTGACATTGCTGCTTTTATCGCCTTCTCTCCAGGACAACAAATAGGAGAAGGCGGTAAGCCGGCGTTGCGGTATGTGTTATATGGAGACATGAATTGCAAATCTGCTCGTTTTAACTTTCGGTTCATTTTTCCATATCCATCGGTGAGCGCATATATTACCGTCGGGTCGCTTTGTAGTCGCATTTTGCGTGCCAACCGATTATGAAACACTGAAGAAATCAGATGGTATTCATTACTATTGCCACTTTCTTTTTCAATTATGGATGCCAAAATTATGATTTCTGCTAACGACATAGATGTTTTGTTTTGTGCCAAAAACTTCGCTTTAACGACTTCCATCTGTTTTTGCATCTTGTAAATTATCGATTTTTTCGTATCCCCAAAACTGTAGAAATATGTATCTGGAAACAATGTCCCTTCTTGTATGTCTTCATTTAAATCCCCAAAAAGCATATGATTTTCGTTCAAATTTTCGATTATCTGTTTAACTGTGTATCCCTCAGGAATCGTTATCTTGCGCTTTACCTTATTACCGGTAAGCATCTTTTTCATTACGGAAATGACGCTTTCTCCTTTTCTGATTTCATACTCGCCAGTAGTAGCTCTTTTCTTAAAATGTGGAATTTTTTCAATTACATAAAAAGCAATGGCTGTAGTAAATGATTTGTCATTTTCTAGTTGCTCATATATGTCATCGGACTGCACATAAAAAACAGAATGCGTCTCACGCTTGCTTTCAACAAAAAAAACAGAAGACAGTGCAAGCATGACAGATGCTATAAAAAGCAATAACTTATGCATATCCCGAAAAAACAATGGTGGTCACAACAGGGATCGAACCTGTGACCCCTACGATGTCAACGTAGTGCTCTACCGCTGAGCTATATGACCTTTCAGGCTC
>CADBQC010000065.1 GCA_902796745.1 uncultured Pseudomonadota bacterium | reverse complement strand
TGATGAGATCAAGGCCTTCCTGAGAGGTGAAAACCCGGATGAGGAAGACGAATAAACGAGATATAAAAAAACGATCCTTATCGGATCAGAATGAATTAAATTTGACGGTAGCGGGTTAATTTTTCAGGAAGTTCACATTGTAGGACAAATGGCAGGGGCGATGATGTTTATGTATTTTGTTCCACGATGGTTCCCATTTTTATATAGGTAAGTAGCTATGTACGAACTCTGCATACGCTACAAGAGGTTGAATTATGGCGAAAAAGGAAATCAGAAAAATAATCTATTTCGATAAAGAAACCATTCGTAATATTTTGCAAGAACAACATCATGGCGAATACTCAAAAACGACCGATGTAGTACGCTCAGCTCAGAGCGATGGAGCTCTTGAAGTATCGACCATGGTCAAATTAGATGTACCTTTTATTTCCCGGTTAGCATTTTTACTCAACGGAAAGCTAAATGCCTCGTATGTTGTAAAAAGAGACAGCACAACAACTATTTCTTCCACGGAAATATCTGAATTTGAAACAATCAAACCACAACTCATTTCGATAGATGATATTCAACTTTTTGATATAGAGAATTCATCTACTTCACTTAGAGTCGCTGGTGGTTATTTAAAAATTGTTAAAGGCGGAATTGAGGGAATGGATACAAAAGAATTCAAAACTGTCATGGATAGCTATGATGGTTATGATACTTATTGTATTGACCCAAACAGATATGTTCGATTTAATAATACTGCTTTTGTAAGCAATTATAAACGAAATGATCTGTTAACAACAAAAATGTCCCTGTACTGCATTCCGGTGGGAAAGTTTTCCAAAGAAAGATTCGATTTTATAAAGGAAATCAGTAAAATGGAGAAACTTGTATCGACTGCAGACAGGGGGCAGACACTTGCAGATGCATTTCCTTCATCGTTGTCACCTAGGAAACCAATAAAGGAATCGGAAACTCATAAATCTGAAGAAGATCTGGTAGAATTATATGATGTGATTTATGCTTATGCAACAACGGAGGCAGTTGATGGCAAATAAAAGGACATATCATATTATTATTGGATCAAAAGCTTTTTTTGATTCTCAAATTCCAGATCTTTATAGTGATCGTTCTGCACATTATTTTTTGGAGCTTGTACGTCTATTTGATGCAACAAAACAACAGAACTCGGGATTTGATAAATGTAAAGCAGAGCTATTGATCCTAAAGAATGATAATTATCACGGTATCGTTGATACAGCGCACGACAGACTTGGGGCACTTATTGAGGATCTGACAACAAATAATGCAGAGATATATATACATAATCCACCTCGGATACTAAAGGAATACCTGGAAGATCAATACAGGAGAGAAATAATAGAATTAGACAATTGTGCTGAAAAATACAGTATTGTTCGGAACTCCTTGGCTTTTGCAAAAAACATGAAGGATATCTCTTCACATATAATTGGTCAAGAAGAAGCAATACAAGAAATAAGTAAAAGCCTTTGGTACTTAACAACGGTAAACAGAGCAAAGCCCTATGTTATTATGTTGTATGGAAAAAGCAGTTTGGGGAAAACAGAACTTGTTCGTGAAGTTGCTGCAAAGTTTTTCAATGATAAACTCTTGGAAAAGCATCTTTCAATGTTCAAAAACAATAATTATGCTGATTATTTCTTTGGTGACGCTCCAAACCGCCGCAGTATAGGATTTGACTTACTTGAGCGAGAATCAAATCTTATTTTTCTTGACGAATTAGATAAATGCCCGGAGCATTTTTATTCAGCATTCTATACATTGTTTGATAACACGCTATTTAAAGATGCTACCTATGATGTGGATATTTCCGGAACACTTATTGTGCTAACTTCGAACTATTTGACAACAGGTGAAATGAAGCAAAATTTAGGCCTTCCTATTTTCTATAGAATTGATAAATTCATTCGCTTTGATGATTTCTCAAGTAATGCAATATACACTATAGTGATGAATGAAATCAAAGATAGAGAAAATGAATATAAAGAGAAACTAACGCCTGAAATGATATATGCTTCTGTAAGCCCCAGGATAAGCATAAAAGGAGAAAATGCAAGAACAATTAAAAATAAAATTCAGCAAGTTATCGAAGATCTT
>CADBQC010000064.1 GCA_902796745.1 uncultured Pseudomonadota bacterium | reverse complement strand
TGTACGGCACTTACCTTGAATCCTGCCTCGCCCAGAATCTCGTTAGCACGACGGATCTCCTTGATGTTGTGGTTCGACACACCCACTCGCTTTACCTTGCCCGACTGCAATAGGGGAATTAGCCCAGGAGTCCATCGCTCCACGTCCATGGGGTTGTGAATCCAATAAATATCGATATAGTCACAGCCCATACGCTCGATAGAGGCATCGGCCATTTTCTCGACGCTGTTTTCATATACTTCGGCAAGTTGTGGAGTAAACTTGGTTGACACCTCTACATCCTCACGCTTTTCGCCTGCCACAAATGTTCCGAGAATCTTCTCCGACTCTCCCATGCCATAGACGGTAGCAGTGTCCCAAAGGTTCAACCCGGCTTTCATGGCTGCGTCAAACACTGGCTTCAAGTTTTCTACGTCAGTCTTGCTTCCAAATACGGTGTCTCCACCGAATGCTCCTGTGCCCCAAGCCCAGGTTCCTAATGCAATCTTACTCATATCTTTTAACAGTTTTGATTTGATAATGCAAAGGTACTGTGAAATCGTCATACATAACCTAATTGATTTACGGATAAATCAACCTTTTTTACGGATTTTACAGATTTTTCTCTTTTATGCCGTTAAAAAAGTGTAATTTTGCCTTTGAAATGGAGAAGATATTAAGAGTTCATCACGTCAACGACTATGCCAGATACATCGGTGCGCCGGAGTTACATTCGCTCGTCTCAGTAATCCACTACGACGAGCTGGAGCATTGTCGACATTCGCTCAACAGCTATGATGTGTATGGGATATTTATCGGTGATGAGGAATTGGAAGATCTGTCGTATGGACAGCTTCAATACGTCCTGCATTGCCATGCTTTGATGTGCGTAGCCCCAGGTCAGATTGGTGGAAAGACCGACATGGGTGAAGAAATTCATACAAAAGGATGGGCACTGCTATTTGATACCGAACTGTTGCGTAACACCGAACTTGGTCGTCGCATCGCTGACTATCATTTTTTCTCCTATACCACCAGTGAGGCCTTGCTGATGACACCGGAACAACGGCAAAGCATCGTTACCCTGTTGGACGAGATTCGCAAGGAATTGCTTCACGATGAGGACCGTCATACCTTGCGCATTGTAACTTCGCAGATTGAGCAAGTTCTTGAACTCGTGGCACGCTATTATGCGCTCCAACTATCAACGTCGGCCATTTCTACAAACTCTGATCTGCTGCCACGCTTCGAACATCTGTTACGAAATTACTATAAAGACGGCTTGCAACGACAGTTTGGGGTGCCCACAGTAAAATACTGCGCTCAGCAGTTGTTTCTCTCACCTAACTATTTCGGCGACCTGATTCGTGAATTGACAGGCGATTCAGCTACCTCCCATATCCGCCGTTTTATCATGCAGCGTGCTCAACAGCTACTCATTGGCGGTTCCACTATTTCCGAAACTGCCGAAAACCTCGGATTCGAATATCCACAGCACTTCACACGTCAGTTCAAGAAATATTTTGGTGTTACTCCTTCCGAATTCATAAAGAGGTGATTATGCTCTCTGTTTTTAGCACCAAAAAGCAACAATTAAACGACATGCCAAGCTAATTTAAGTAATATAACCCAACGCTTCTAAAATACATAAATAACACATTCCAAGCTTGTTTTTCATTTGGGGGGATATTTCGTAAATGTTGAAGTTTTATGCTCAATATATTGTGGAGAAAAAAGTAAGCTCTACCATGAGTTCCGCACATCCCTTGACAAGGGGAAGTACCGTTTCGTAAGGGGAGGACATGTGTATTTCGGCTGTTCCAAATATTGCATTTTTGAGGTGTTTTTTATACCATTTTTACACCTCAGGAACGAAATTTGAGCCAAAAATAATGGGAATAATCGGTAATCGCGGAGAAGCTTACGTTATATGCGTACTTTTTGCTTTCTAATTCGATAAAAATGCGAATCTTGAGGTGTATTTATATAAAAGAGGGTGTTTTTAGGTAAAAATAGTGCAAAGATAATATTTATTTTATTATATTTGCACTAAAATTACTCAATATGACATTGCAAAAGTGGATTGAAGATAGAGCTGTTCATGGCCTTCCCACATTTTCTTTAGCGAAAATAAATTAAATCCTTCCTGATTGTTTATTTAAAAGGATATGACCTCTTAACAACGAATGTATATTAGCATTCCTCAAGATATTCAAGATAGTTGTGTGCGAAAAAGCCCCATAGTTCTTCACTGTCGTTATGTAAATATGAACGCCATCCTTTGTTGAGTTCAATCCTAGGATTGGTTTTGTCTTCAACTATCGAATACAAACATGCTTTTTGAAAAGAAGAAGACCTCTCTACAATTTCATGATCATCAGATGCTCCAAACCAAGCCTTTAGTATGTCGTATGGTGCTTTTGCTTGAAGTAGTTCGACCGTTGTTTCAAAAGTGTCAACCATTGGAATCTGCGAAATGACACTATATATATATTCCTTTGTACTTTCCCATGACAACGGCCCGTCTTCTCCTTTGGACTCTTCTATCAGATATTCAATGCACTCTGATAATTCAGTCTCTTTCTCTCTGACAGATTTATCTCTATTCATCAATGTCCATGCTTCTGCAATCATCATGTTTACTATCTCATCGAAGTCAAAAGATAATGTGTTTGGGAAACTTTCCAACAAATCTATGAGTGCCAGCATCCATAGGAATCCGAAGGAATTTGTCACTGTTTCTGGTATATTCTTCAACTTCCCCTTAGGTACATAGGCGGCATCATAAAAGAAATCATGTTTGCTTTCGTGATCAGAATTATCACTTTTATCTTCATTAGCTTCTTCGTTCACTGGGCTTTGTCCTAACTTGACCTCTGAAGAACCTTGCTGACTTACGTTTTTGGTGAATGACTCTGACGCCACTTAATTATGTTCAGTATTTGAATTATCTATCTGCACACTTGATAAGACAGAAGTTTTGCTTTTTGTTTTTGTTCCCTTCCATCCTTTTCCCTGTTCAAAGTATTGCAACAAGTCTTTGTCCTCATTGATGAAGGTTGCGCCGAGAAAGAAAGCTGCACGCGAT
>CADBQC010000063.1 GCA_902796745.1 uncultured Pseudomonadota bacterium | reverse complement strand
CTTTACATCCACAAACCGCGCAAATTTCCAACATTTTTTTACTCATCTAACCATACTTTCTCCACAGATTACCATATCATTTATTTATCAGTTGCCAGTCCCGGAAAATTCAGTGTGTTTTCAAATAAATTTGTGAATGGCACAATGTTGACATGTATTTTTGTGGTTTCGAGATATACCTGTGAACATTGGAGTTGTATTTAGATTATTAACTGTATTTTGTTGTGTTGCTAACTGCTGTGCAACGAATAGCGAATTTGCAGAATTCGCTAATGAGCCCGTAAAGTTTTTTCAAGACAATACAAGTAGATATAACTGGCTTAGTGATGATATGAAGCAAATGCTTTGCCAGTTACCGCCATTGAAAAATACAAGAGATAGGATTGAAAAATGGGTGACTGATAGACAACCGAAATCAGAAATAGATTTGTCTTTGGTAAGAAACAGAGTTAAGGAATTTTATAAAAAATTACTCAAAGATAGTGGCGATATTGGAGATTATTTGATAAAAGTTGTTGAAGAAGCAGTTGATAAAACAAAATTTATATATGAAGAAAAAAAGATTATGGGGGAGTCAGAGTTCTCCGCCGTCTCTTGTGGGCTTGACGATGTCCCTCCTTATTTGCGAATAATGAGTAGTCCTGGTACTACGTTCCTGAAACCTGATGTAAAGTTTTCTAAGGATTTAGGAGAAGATGAGAAGGCAATCTATTATGAAAAATTGGTTAGAGAAAAATTTCCGGAATATGACGATAGATATGAGTTGAAATATACCGGATTAAAGCGCGTTAACGATCACCAGGTATCGGAATGTGTGGAACATGTGAAAAAGCCACAAAAGATTTGTGCATCCCAGCCAGATTTCAAAGAAGTTGACAGCAAAGAAAGATGGACAGAAGTGTATGAAAATGAAGACAGGGAAAAACAGGATTTAGATATCGCAAAAGCAATAGATGAAGAAGTTCGATATGCCACGTCGTTTTTATTCGTGGATGATACTAATTTCAAAAAATATAAGTTCGCTGATCCACAAGATCAACAAAAATATGAAGATTGGTTTTCAAAAATCCAAACAAGATTTCAGAATCCAGAGAAAGTAATCGAAAATTTTCGTGTGCAAGTGTCATACACGTCAATTCAAAGTGCCGAATACTGGCTAATACATGAAATTGCTCACATGATAGAACACGCCTGGAGACTAAAGACAAAAAATAAGACTGCAAATTCAAATCCTGAACTTTTTTCGCTATATGTTGAGACAAAGCTTGCCAACCACAAGACAATTCGTCTTTGGGAAATGTATGATGTATTATGTTCGAATTGCTTGGCAGAGTTTTTGCTGAAGAAGCCAAATCCGACCGACATGCAACAACCAATGCAATCATTAGAGAAATTGCAATTGTATGAACACGAACGAATCGAAAAAAATGCAGATGTTCCAAAAAATCTTCAAGATAAAGATTTTGACGAACACATATATGCTTTATACAACGCGATAAAGTTGCATGAAAAAAAGCTATCCATACTGGAAGTGTTGAAAGAAATTTCAATAGCAAAACCAGCCCAATTAACTCCCCAAAATTTTCCAGAACTAATTAATTATTTGATGAACTAAGAAATGGATGGGGCAATATTCCCCATCCGTTTTTTTAGAAATTTACGCCTATTGAGATATTTGCTTTAAATCCGCGGATACCAAGTGTTTTTCTTGTTAATTTGAAACTCACATTTGTATTGTTCGTTATATTCTCCTTAGTAATTTCCGCACCGTATTCTAGGACCCTTTTCTTGGTAAAATCCGTTTTCACAGACACTCCTGTCGCTTTTGACCTTCCTTTAGTGCCGAATTTACGATGATATGCCATAAATCCACGAATGAGCCAGTCTTTCTGTCGGCGAACAAGGCTAATACCAGGCGCTACAGCAAGCATATGGCGATTACGCAGTTTATGACGAGCTTCGTTATATCCATTAAATGCTGGAGAGCATGTAAATGCATAGCCTAAAGCTAAATCAGGGCGAATATACAGGTTCTGCCTTAATTTAAAGTCGATAGCATATTTTGCCCCCAGATTTAATATATGGCTCTTGACCTTAATTTTTTGATATGAGTCCGAGTGATTTACTGGCAATGTAGCTCTGCTATTGAATTGTTCATATATCCCAAACAATTCAAGAACCTGATTTTTGTTATATAGCGATACTTTGGCTCCACCAAAATAACCGTTGATGCCACATTTATCGCCCTTGTACCTCACATTATTGTGTTGCAGTCCGATGAAAACCGTAGGTCTAAACATTGCATCATAACCAAACATGTTGAATTTCGTATCCTCATCATCAAATCCAACCATCGTCCCGGCTTCATTCATGCTCATATTACTGGTTCCCTGCAGATCAATCGTGCTATGCTCTCCGAAGGTTTTGTTCCAGATGCGGTATTTTTTGGTCTTTTTCTTGGCAAGAGGTAGCGCATTATTTTTATGATGTTGCGCTGTTTGTGTTTCTGCTCTTGGAGATAAAATACCTCCAGAGGTTCTATGAGTGTTTACCCCAGAATTCAATGAGCCAAAAGCACTATTTTGGAAAAGCATTGAATTCAAAATGTCATCTGTACCCGATAGGATATCTCCAATGTTGAATGCAATGGAACTAATGAACCCACCTTGAACAACATCAGCAATAACTGCAGTATCTGTAAGATGTTTTGTCATCACAACATTCCCATAACGTCCAGCCGTCTGTCCTTCGACCTTATATAGGTTCCCATTATTAAACTCAAGAATGCGCACGCCGTTGTCCAGGTATGTTGTGACTTTTTCTGAAGGAGTCGTATAGTTAAATGGGGTATCTCCTGGATCGTCAATTCTCCTTATGCTGTTGTTCAAGTTATCACCATTCAGTGGAGTAAACTGCCCATTGACATATGCCACAAATACAGTGTCTACACCATTATATGAGCCACCAATGGTAACCGGCATATTATCTGTGTGACCAGCTCCATCGTATATCTTAAATACATATTTGTCATTGGTCGGCATGTCATTAAAGTTCATACCAGCAACAGCTATACCGCCAGCTCCCCGAATATTAACAACAGGATCGACTACATTAATGTAATCAGATTCGCCAGTGGTGACATTATAGTCTGAATATAGCTTTAAAGTATGGTTTTGAGCAATTTGAAAAAACCCAGCACCACCGCCTCTGCCAATACGCACAACATCATTCCAGTTCATATTACCCCAGCTCGCAATCGTAGATCCGGCAGTCAAATTATCCGTTGTCAAAGTCGAATGGTCTAGAACTAGCACACCTCCTTCTAGTGTTGTGTTTTCAACCGTCATATCGCCTTTTGCAACGAGAACACCTTTTATGACTGTATCTTTGATATTAGATTCATCATTCAGAGTCGTCATCGCTGTGCTTTCAATATTTGCGCTCTTTAATGTGATCTTTCCGCCATCCTCACCGCCTCCATTGTTCAGTTCCATGATACCGTTATTTATCGTGACATTTTCCATCGTTGCAGTATCAACTGAAGTCACCGCTGTCGGATTTGTCACAAATTTCCCTGCATTTTCGCCAGCATCCGCCCCATAAACTTGGTATATGTTTGCATTTGGGAATTTTCCCTGATACGTGCTACTACTTCCAGCATCGCTACTTCTCACTTCAAACTTAGCGCCGGGAGTAACTGCGATACTTCCCTTAAATCCAGAACAATCTCCCTTAATTCTGACTTCTCCTTGTTCAAATATCAGTCTATCTCGCTCAGTGCCTGTAACGTTCCCGTAGAATGAAAATATCTGATTTCCGTTTTGATCCGGTTGCAAATTGAAGAACAGCGTCGAGTTACCGTTCATATAGATATTAGGCTTGTTGAACTCATCCTTTGCTCCACCTTCCCATTCAAATTCAGTCGGTTTCACGTCTTTAATAAATTCTTTTGCCTGTTCTTTGGCTTCATCGTCTCCATTAGTTAAATCGTAATGTAGACCTAAAGTTCCGTTAACTCCGTTAGAACCCACATATCCATCTGCATCTCCGAGCTCAACTCGTCCGCCAAACATCCCAGCACTATTTTTCATTATAATTGCACCGCGTTTTAGCTTATAAACACCGTTAAACCAAGAGTGATCTCCGTAATAGCTAGTTACCGGATCATTGGGCTCCCAATCTTTGTAAGCAAATAGATTTGACTTATCTTCATCACTTGTGTTCAAGGTCTCCATAATATCTTGCTCATAAGCTGTTGCATTTTCTGTGTCTGGCATTGTTTTTCCCAACACGACATTATCATCAACCTTAGGAAGCCATACCTCGTGCTTTACATCTTGTCCAAATTTAAAATAAGTGGAGCCATCCTCAGTGGAACCATCCTCCCTTGGAAAATCATGCCCCGCAGTATCAAATCCATGTAATGAAAAGAATGAAGACATAATTTTATCCGTTTGGTCAGAAACATGCATGGATTCAAAAGAACCATAATCTGTTGCCATTTTCCCCAAGTCATAAGCTGTATCAATAGAATCTATAACTTGATTGAAATCAGGAGTATCGGTTTTAAATATGATACTGGAATCCACTTTTCCCTGATCTCCTTCTCCTCTTACTGTGTTTGTGATTTTTACGAAATCTTCTTCGTTAACTTCTTCTCCCATTGTCTTTGAGGTAGTGAATATACCACATCCCGTGTAATAATTCGTACCATAATCTGTGTAACAAATCTTGAATTTCCGTATAGAGCCAGGATTACCTTCATCATCTACCAAATCATCATTCACTAGATCGTAGTAAGCGGCATTCTGAAGCTCCTCTTCGTCGTCAAGATCTCGTTGAGTATCATAATCCTCAATGATGTATCCATCATCAGCTACATATCCTTCTTCAATTTTCTGCCGAGAAGCTCGATCATTATTTACCTCATCGTCTCCAAATTGTCCATGCTCAAAAATTGTTCCTCCGCCAGTTATTTTGGAATTTTTATACAGTTCCATCCTTCCATAATTGTGAAAAACACCAGTATCTATTCCATCTCCCGCCCGCAATGTCAATGTTGAATTGGGACGTAATCTGACCTTATCTGTGTAATTGACAAGTCCAGATGTGCCCCGGAATATCCCCGTGCCAAAGTTAACAGTCGAACCTCTTTGCAGAGTGACAATACCAGAAAAATCATACACCTGATGTTCAACAGGTTCTTCTGGCTCTACCTGTATATCGTCATGTTCTTCTGTCTTCTCTTCAACGCTATTATTATAGTCCTCTGTAGCATCTACCTGAGATACTGAAAAAAAACCAAATAACACTATGCTTAAGAGATAACACCTATACGACACGAGATCCTCCCCAGCGTCTCTTTGTATTCCTACACCTTCCCCCATCCTATTTAGAATTCGTTAATTTTATGTTAATTTATGAAAAAAACTTTCAATTTGCACTTCTGTATCTCGCTAGATTTAATTAGCCATTGACCTAATTCAGAGCTTTAGCATAATGTCATCAATTTTGCTATGGCAATATTTGGTACCCCTAACCAATTGTAGTAATTTTGAGAAAAGTATGCTAAAATTTGGATTAGGTATGGCCAAATGGAGATAAATTTATGGCAAAATGTAGGCGTTGCGGGAGCGAAGAATTACGTAAAGATGGGGTAGTAAAAGATAAACAATGTTGTAAATGTAAACAATGCAAAGGCACTACTAGAGAAAAATGATAAACGACACAAATAATGATATTTGGAGAGGCTTGAAGGTGTTCCAAATCCATTAATAATAAAATGGATCAGAAATTATTCTAAAATTTTAAAGAAATTAATAGCAAAAGCTACAGTTACAAAAACAATAAAGAATACCACAATACTGAAGGTGGATGAGCTTTTTATATGATAGATGACTGCACTATTGATTTTTAGGTAACAGAGACACGAGATTTGCAGGCGTATAGGCGGTTAGCTCTAAAAATTAAAATAAATATATTATGTACTGATGGAAATTTTGCTTAT
>CADBQC010000062.1 GCA_902796745.1 uncultured Pseudomonadota bacterium | reverse complement strand
CTGGATTTGCGAATAGTTCTAAAGCGCCTTCTTCAATATTTGAATCACCGATTACTCCAGTAGCACGCTTATAGGCTTCTTTCACAATTTGAAAACTATCCAGTTGCGATAATTCATGTAATTTTTGAGCTTTTGATATGGCTAATTTATAATCAAAATCCAACTCACTGAATGATGATACAATCGATTCAACAATATCAGAAGGTATATCAAGCCTATCCGACATATATACCTTCAATCGATCTACAATAAATTTCTCGACATTGACAGCAGTATCTTGATCCAGCGCTACTCCCTGGTCAGAATACGCGCTCATCAAAGTTTCGATATACCACGTCAAACTTTCACCGTCGAGCAAATCTTCGCCAAAATCGCAAAGAAGACGGACTACACAAAGAGCTGCACGACGCAATGCAAATGGATCTTTTGAACCAGTGGGATATATGCAAACGCCCAAGAAACCAACAAGCGTATCTAGCTTATCGAAAAATGCAACACGAGCTCCCGTTTTGGTCGTAGGTAGGTTATCATTTGCACCAACTGGCTTGTAGTGTTCCCTAATTGCCTGGCAAACTTCCGGATCCTCTCCTTGAACACTTGCGTATATCTCTCCCATAATACCCTGCAATTCCGGAAACTCTCCAACCATCTGCGACATTAAATCAGCTTTGCAAAGAGCTATAGCACGATGCTCTTCTCTCGTATTTGCAATCGACATCATGCGGTCTATTTTTTGAGCTATAGAGCCCAGTTTCTCATGAAACACAACATTAGATAATCTCTGAGCAAATGCTTCTAAAGTCGCATCAGTATCTTCTTTGTAGAAGAACATTGCATCACTGAGCCTAGCTCGCAAAACACGCTCTAAACCTTCATGCATCAAATCTGTGCCTGGAACGTTTGTTACCGTTGCAAAAAATGGAGCAACAACATCGCCTGGATACATAAGTGTGAAGTATTTTTGATGTACTTTCATAGATGTTGAAAGAACGATCGGTGGCAATGACATAAATTTCTCTTCTATTGCTCCAATATGTACGAATGGATATTCCACCAATCCTGTTACTTCATCTAAGAGAGTTTCATCAATGCTAATGTGCAATCCCATCGAAGCAGCTTTTTGTGTCATTTCAGTGTCGATGTATTCGCGTTTTTTGAAAAAATCTAAAATAACATAGTTTTTTTCAAGTTTATTAATATAATCGCTAAAACTTGAAACAGTAATCTTATTTGGTGCCAAGAATCGATGTCCAAAGGTATAATCCCCTGTAGTTATTCCGACGGATTTTATATATGTCTCGATCGCTTGTCCTCCAAACACACATAAAATTGAGCGCAGTGGACGAACCCAAAAAGCACTCAGAGACTTCTCTTCCTCCACGTACCATTTCATAGATTTCTGCCAAGGCATTTTGGCTATAAAATCTTCGATAATATCTCCAATTATCTCAGTCATATCATGACCCTTGGTATCTATGTTGAGATAGTAGTATCCGTCTTTTTCAAACAATTCAGTAGCTTTTTTTCTATTCGCGTTCAAGAAACCTTCGATTGCACCTTTCGGAGCCGATACTCTAGGACCACGTCTTTCTTCGCTAGTATCTTTGGTTTTATCTGCTAGTTGAGATACTCGTATGGCAATTCTTCTTGGAGAAACATATGTTTCGATATCAGAAAATTCAGCACCATAATCTGCTAAAATTCTGGTAAAAACCTCCTTAGAATCTGAGATAGCTTTCTTTTGGAATCTCGCAGGTATTTCTTCGGAAAAAAACTCTAACAACAATTCCTGACGCATTATTCCGCCTCCTTTAATGAATCACACCAAGCCTGGCAACATGCCTTAGCCAAAGCTCTAACTCTCGCTATATATCCTGCTCGTTCAGTGACAGAAATTACTCCTCTCGCATCGAGAAGATTGAAACAGTGATTTGCTTTTACACATTGTTCGTATGCAGGCATAACTAAATTATGCGCAAGTAATTTCTGACACTCATTTTCATAGTCCGAAAAGTGCTCTAATAAAATATCAACAGAAGCGACATCAAAGTTGTAACATGAAAACTCTCGCTCAAAGCGCTTTAAAACATCGCCATATGTCAGCTTTTTCTCATCCAGTTGTCCATTCCAATTTATATCAAAATGGCTTTCGACTTTCTGAATGAATGTAGCAATTCTTTCCAAACCATATGTAATTTCAACCGGCGTCACAGAACAGCTAATGCCACCAACTTGCTGAAAATATGTATATTGCGTAATCTCCATTCCATCACACCATACTTCCCAGCCAAGTCCCGCTGCACCAAGTGAAGGATTTTCCCAATCGTCTTCAACAAACCTTATATCATGAACAGACAAATCAATCCCTAACGACTGTAAACTTTCCAAATACAACTCTTGTGGATTCTTGGGGGCAGGTTTTAAAATCACTTGGTATTGGTAATAATACTGCGTCCTATTTGGATTTTCTGCATATCGCCCATCTTTTGGTCTGCGACATGGTTGCACGAACGCCACATCCCAATACCCATCCCCTAATGCTTTTAGCGTGGTAGCATGATGCGAAGTGCCGGCGCCAACCTCAGTATCATACGGTTGTAAAATAACACAGCCCTGTCCAGCCCAGTATTTTTCCAACCCAAATATAATATCTTGAAATGATTTTCCTTCAGGCAACTTGTCCATCATGGCCTTCCTACTCTCTAAATCCAACTTACGCTAGTATATGAAAAACTTTCCTATTTCGTAAACTAATAAAATGTAACGAGGTTAACAAATCAACTAACAAAAAATTTTCTGCTGTGTAGAATCAAAATAACTGAGTTTTCCAGCTCTTGTAATGAATCACTATAATAGTGAGTTGTCTGTGCAACAAAGCGAGGTAATAGCGCAGGACTTATCTTCATGTGTCAGTGCGTCAATCCCGAGTGTTCAAGTTCAAACAGATGGAGACAAAAAGAGCCATCCAGGATGGTGCTTCAAAATATATAGTGGAGTTCTGACACTAGGAGTTGTATTTCTCAGAAATTTCACAGGCTCTCTACGGGCTCCGAGAATGGAATTCTCAGTTAGTTCTTCATAAAATTCTTTCCTGAAAACCCTACTACTTCGCTCGATTTTGCTGTTGTATGTTGGTTTTGAAATATGAAACAAACTTTATACGGAGCATTTTCGATTAATTCTCGTAAAAATTTAGTGGCATTAGCGCTATTTGCTTTGAAGTAAACGTTTGCATAATCCAAAGTCTCCTTTCTTAAATCAAAAACTTACAATTTAATTCTGAAGACTTTTTTGTCTATTTGCTCGACTTAAATCGCCTTAGCCACCTCAAGCCAATTTTTGTCTCGTATCTTATGAGCCTATACAAATTTCAAAATTATGTTGATGATTTTGAATTTATCGTGATACAATATCTCGTGAAGCTCTGTCTTTTATTGGCAGAGGTGTGTTGGATTTTTATTTTTGTAGAGGAATATAAAAGGAATAATGCCTACAATACAACAGTTGATAAGGTCTCCTAGGAAATCTAGAGTCGCTCGAAATAAGGTTCCGGCGTTGGAATCTTGCCCACAAAAAAGAGGGGTTTGCTCTCGCGTGTTTACAACGACACCGAAAAAGCCAAACTCAGCTATGAGAAAGGTTGCTCGTGTTCGTTTGACGAATGGATACGAAGTTACAGCCTACATCCCTGGTGAGGGTCATAATTTGCAGGAGCACTCAGTTGTTTTAATCAGTGGCGGGCGTGTTAAAGACTTGCCTGGTGTGAGGTATCATATAATAAGGGGTGCATTGGATACTCAGGGAGTTAAAGATAGAAAGCGTGGACGTTCCAAGTATGGTGCAAAGAGACCTAAGTAGTATTTATTGAGAGGAGTTTTTGAAATGGCAAGACGCAGAGCAGCTGAAAAGCGCGAGATATTGAAGGATCCAAAGTATGGTGATGTTGTTGTCACTAAGTTTATGAATTGTTTGATGTATGACGGTAAGAAATCTGTTTCCGAAAGAATACTATACGGTGCTTTTGATAAGATTGATGGCAAGAATGGAAAAACTTGCCTTGAATTGTTTAATGAAGCGTTAGAAAATGTCAGACCGACTCTAGAGGTTAGGTCGCGTCGTGTTGGCGGTGCTACATATCAGGTTCCAACGGAGGTTGCACCGAGAAGAGCGCAGGCTTTGTCAATACGTTGGTTGATTAATGCTGCAAGAGCAAGAAGTGAAAAAACCATGATAGAAAGGCTAGCTGCGGAACTGCTTGATGCTTCGGCTGGAAAAGGTGCGGCTATCAAGAAAAGAGAAGATACGCATAAGATGGCTGAAGCGAACAGAGCCTTTGCTCATTATAGGTGGTAGTTAGGGAGGAAAAAGATTTATGGCACGAACAACACCTATTGAAAAATATAGAAATATTGGCATTATGGCGCATATAGACGCCGGCAAGACTACTACTACCGAAAGAATTCTTTATTACACTGGCAAGTCGTATAAAATTGGTGAGACGCATGAAGGTGCGGCTACGATGGACTGGATGGAGCAGGAACAGGAACGCGGTATTACGATAACTTCAGCTGCTACTACCTGTTTCTGGAAAGAGCACCGCATCAATATAATTGATACGCCGGGTCACGTCGATTTCACAGTAGAAGTCGAAAGGAGCTTGCGCATTCTGGACGGTGCGATTACGGTTTTTGATGGTGTTGCTGGCGTGGAACCTCAATCTGAGACGGTTTGGAGGCAAGCTGACAAATATAATGTCCCGAGAATTTGCTTTGTAAACAAGCTTGATAGAATGGGGGCAAATTTCTTCAGGTGTGTTGATATGATAGTCGACAGGCTTGGAGCAAAGCCTGTGCCGTTGACGTTGCCGATAGGTATTGAAGCCGATTTTAAAGGAGTTGTTGATGTTGTCACAATGAAGGCTTATATTTGGCACAATGAAGACCTTGGCGCACATTATGACATCGTTGATATTCCGGATGATATGAAAGCTCAGGCTGATGAGTATCACCAAAAGATGCTGGATATCATAGTCGAAGCTGATGATACTGCCATGGAAGCATATCTTGAAGGTAAGGAAATTTCTTTAGAACTCATAAAGGCTTGTATTCGTAAAGGGACAATTAGAAGCATGTTTGTCCCGGTTCTTTGTGGTACTGCTTTCAAGAACAAGGGTATCCAGCCTTTATTGGATGCTGTCGTTGATTATTTGCCTTCTCCTTTGGACATTGGTGAAGTTCATTGTACGGATATGAAGGGCGAAGAGACAACAAGAAAGCCTGATGATGCAGAGCCTATGGCTGGTTTGGCATTCAAGATTATGACTGATCCGTTTGTTGGTAGCATCACATTCTTTAGGGTGTATTCAGGTGTTCTTGAGTCTGGAACTTCGGTTTTGAACTCAGTTAAGGATAAGCAGGAGAGGATAGGGCGCATGCTCTTGATGCACGCGAATAATCGCGAAGATATCAAGTATGCAGCTGCTGGAGATATAGTTGCACTTTGTGGTTTGAAATACACGACTACTGGAGAGACGCTCTGCTCTCCAACAAAGCCAGTAATCCTTGAAAAGATGGAGTTCCCTGAGCCTGTTATCGAGATTGCAATAGAACCTAATACGAAGGCAGATCAGGAAAAAATGGGGATAGCTTTGTCTCGTATGGCTGCTGAGGATCCTTCATTTAAGGTATCTTCGGATGCCGAAACGGGGCAGACAATCATAAAAGGTATGGGGGAGCTTCATCTTGAAATCAAGGTCGATATTCTGAAGAGGGAATACAAAGTCGACGCCAAGGTTGGCGCACCCCAGGTTGCTTATAGAGAGACTATCACAAAACAAGGTGAAATTGACTATACACACAAGAAGCAGTCTGGTGGCGCTGGTCAGTTTGCCCGAGTTAAGATAATCTTCGAGCCACTTGAGCCAGGTGCGGGATTTGTGTTCGATAACAAAATCGTTGGAGGTGTTGTCCCGAAGGAATACATTCCAGGTGTTATTAAAGGACTGCAATCAGCGATGGGTACTGGGGTTGTTGCTGGTTTCCCTATGATAGACTTCAAGGCAACCCTGATTGATGGATCTTTTCATGATGTTGACTCAAGCGTCTTGGCTTTCGAAATTGCTGCACGTGCTGCATTTAGAGAAGGTATCGCAAAATGTGCCCCAAGGTTGCTTGAGCCTATTATGAAGGTTGATGTTGTTACCCCTGAAGATTATATGGGTGATATCATCGGCGACTTGAATAGTCGCAGAGGACAGGTTTCAGGTATGGATCAACGTGGAAATGCAAGAGAGATTTCAGCGATGGTGCCTTTGGCTAATATGTTCGGGTATGTTAACATTCTCCGTTCGATGAGCCAAGGTAGAGCGCAGTTCTCGATGGTCTTTGATCATTACGATCAAGTTCCACAGCAAATATCTGATGAAATTAAAAGCAAAATGTCGTAAAATGACAAGTATGTTGTTGATTTAAGAGAAAAAAAGGAGTAAAAAATGGCGAAAGAAAAATTTGAAAGATCGAAGCCACATTGTAATATAGGTACAATCGGTCACGTTGATCACGGTAAGACAACGTTGACTGCTGCAATAACCACTGTTTTGGCAAAGCAAGGAAAAGCAGAAGCTAGAGCTTATGACCAAATCGATGGTGCGCCTGAAGAAAAGGCAAGAGGTATCACGATTTCAACGGCTCACGTTGAATATGAGACGGATAAGAGGCACTATGCTCACGTTGACTGCCCTGGTCACGCTGATTATGTCAAGAACATGATCACTGGTGCAGCACAGATGGATGGTGCGATTCTTGTTGTGTCTGCAGCTGATGGTCCTAAACCACAAACTAGAGAGCATGTCTTATTAGCTCGTCAGGTTGGCGTGCCGGCTTTGATCGTGTACCTCAACAAGATGGATTTAGTTGATGACCCTGAATTAGTCGATCTAGTTGAAATGGAAGTTAGAGATTTGTTGAATTCATACAACTTCCCAGGTGATGATACTCCAATCATCAGAGGTTCCGCACTTGCAGCTTTGGAAGGACGCGATAAAGAACTCGGCGAAGATTCGATTATGAAGTTGATGGAAGCTATTGATAGCTATATTCCGCAACCTCAAAGAGCTATTGATAAGCCATTTTTGCTTCCTATCGAAGATGTTTTCTCAATATCTGGGCGTGGAACAGTGGTGACTGGTCGTGTTGAAAGAGGTGTTCTAAAAGTTGGTGATGAAGTTGAAATCGTTGGAATTAAGCCGACACAAAAGACGACGGTCACTGGTGTTGAAATGTTCAGAAAACTTCTAGACCAAGGTGAAGCTGGAGATAACATAGGCGCTTTGCTTCGTGGTACAAAGAGAGAAGAAGTTGAAAGAGGTCAGGTTTTGGCGGCTCCAGGAACTATTACCCCGCATACAAAGTTTGAGGCTGAGGTTTATGTTCTAACAAAAGAAGAAGGAGGACGTCATACTCCGTTCTTTGCAAACTACAGACCGCAGTTCTATTTCAGAACGACCGATGTAACCGGGACTGTTTCGCTTCCTTCTGGAGTTGAAATGGTCATGCCTGGTGACAATATAAAGATGACGGTTGAGCTGATTGCTCCTATCGCTATGGAAGAGAACCTCAGGTTCGCTATCCGTGAAGGTGGGAGAACAGTCGGAGCTGGTGTTGTTTCGAAGATAATAGCGTAAGTGTAGAGAAAGAGGGATATTTAAAAATGGAAACTCGCAGTATTAGAATTAAGTTAAAGGCCTACGATCACAGATTGCTGGATCAATCTGTTAAAGAGATAGTTAGCACTGCTAAAAGGACCGGAGCAGCGGTCGTAGGGCCTATCCCTCTTCCAATGCGTATAGAGAGATATACGGTCAATCGTTCACCTCATATCGACAAAGAATCGAGAGAGCAGTTTGAGATGAGAACACACAAGCGGTTGATTGATATAAAAGATTGGCTACCGCAGACGGTTGATGCTTTGATGAAGCTCGATTTGGCTGCCGGTGTTGATGTTGAGATTAAACTATAGAGAGTAGGGAATGATGAGAGTAGGGTTAATTGACGAAAAAGTCGGTATGACTCAGTTGTTTGACGACAATGGTGTGCAAATTCCAATAACGGTTCTGAAGGTTGAGCCGTGCACAGTTGT
>CADBQC010000061.1 GCA_902796745.1 uncultured Pseudomonadota bacterium | reverse complement strand
TTAAGTAGAAATATATATAAAAATTCTAGTAATTTTTAGTTGAACGACCAGTGTATAAAAAATAATTTGCACAATCATAAAAACTATGTTATCCTATCTATAGGGTAGCTTTGTGCCAGTTTTTTAGAAAGGATAATAAGTAATGTTGAATAAAAGGTGTTTATTCGGGGGGGGGGCTATACTTAGCTAATACTTTAGCTATATTTGCGTCAACTTCGAATGTAGTCGTTGCTGAAGGGATAGAAGAGGCTATAAATACCCTGGGACAGATATCTTGGAGACTTGAGGCTTTGCGGATAATAGAGAATACAAAATTTAAAGTTGCAACTGGTGCGATAAAAGAACAACCGTGGTTTATAGACCCGAAGTATGATGAATCGATAAAGACAGTAATTGGAAAAGCCCTAGCGGACTGCGTTACTAACAAAAATGAGTTCAAGGATAAAGGTGCAAAAGGGCTCATAACATTTGAGGGCTCAATTATTAATGATTATAATCCTGCAAACTGGAATGCAGTCATGCTTTACAACTATGTCAATATGGTTATAAAAGGAAGAAGTGGCAGCACGAAAGAGATATTAGCAGATTGCATTAGTGCGCTGTATAAGTATTACGACGACAATCAGGCACGATTAGGAATCAAAGATATTTCTGCTGTAGAATCTGGACTGCGGAAAGCTTGGGACGATATATTGGAGTACGTAGATAAATTGGAGCTAAGCATGGAAAACAAAGTACCTGGAACCGGCGAGATTGCTATAAGTAAGTTGCAAAAATTCTATAATGCATACAAAACGGGAAGCAATAAGGTAAAATTATTCGACCTATTGAATGAGAATAAATTCGAGGTTGGGAGGTACGATTCTAAGGATCGTTTGTGGCATAGATTTGTACCAATTTTTGCATTCCAGCACAATAAATTTTGCATTTCTGGTATTGTGGAAGATACAAACAATATGACACCGTCTAGACAGTCCAAACAATATGTTTTTTCAACGATTAGTAGAGCCAGTCACTATGAGTTGAATGATATTCTAGAAACAATAAACAAGTTTGATTCACACTTACTTACAGGGCTTAACATTGAATTTTACAGCAATCCAGATTGCCTGAAAAGGCTGTATATCAAAGGAATGCCTCTAGCATACAGCAATCCAGATTACCTGAAAGGGCTGCATATCAAAGGAATGCCTCCAGCATAGTGAATCTAAGACATAATTGACCAAAGGGGCGTTGTAGGGTATATTTTTGAAATGGATGTTGAGTAAAATGAGTAATGGCTCTGGCTAGTCAAACCATCAAGAGAAATATGGATGCTTGGCAAGATATTAATGCTGAGCCTTATATTCAAGTTGAGGGAATAACAAAATCGTATGATGATGTTACGCCGGTTAAAGATATATCCTTTTCTGTCTATAAAGGAGAATTTTTTTCGCTTTTGGGAAGTTCTGGATGTGGCAAAACGACACTTTTGCGAATACTAGCTGGCTTTGAAAAACCAACTTCTGGAAAAATTTTGATTGATGGTGTCGATATAACGAATCTACCAGCTTATAAGCGCCCAGTAAATATGATGTTTCAATCATATGCACTTTTTCCACATATGACAGTCTATCAAAATATTGCATTTGGTTTGAAACAAGAACGACAAAGTAAGAATATCATTGCAGAAAGAGTAAGGGAGATGCTGAATTTAGTTCAGCTGAGCGGGTATGAAGATCGCAAGCCAGAACAGCTTTCCGGCGGGCAAAAACAGAGAGTTGCCTTGGCGAGAACTTTGGCAAAAAGACCGAAATTGATACTGTTAGATGAACCATTAACCGCTTTGGATAAGAGGCTAAGGGAAGAAACACAATTTGAGTTGGTAAACATTCAAGAAAAAGTTGGAATCACATTTATTTTGGTTACACATGATCAGGAAGAAGCTATGACCATGTCCACACGAATGGCTATTATGGATGGAGGAAAAATTCGACAAGTTGGTGTGCCTCACGATGTATACGAATTTCCTAACTCACGATATGTTGCTCAATTTATTGGAAGTATTAATCTCTTTGATGGAATTGTTGTTGAGCAGGAAGCAGATCACGTTTTGATCGAAACGCATGAAATAGATTGCCGTTGCCAAGCGACGCACGCAGGCGCACTTCCCTTGGGCTCAAACGTAACTCTAGCAATCAGACCAGAAAAAATTATGATTTCTCTAGCAAAACCGGACTACCAATACAATTGGACAAGGGGAGTTATTCAAGAAATAGCCTATCTGGGAGATGTTTCGATTTATTACATAAAATTGGATTCTGGTAAGATGGTCATGGCAACTTTGCCTAATTTGTTACGGTTGGCGGATAGAACTTTTCAGTGGGAAGATACTGTATACCTTTTCTGGCGTTCTGAGAATAGTTCGGTATTGACGTCATGAAACTAAAGTCACTTGCATTTATTATCACTGGCGGGAAAAGAAAATTTATAGAAATGACAAGACCGCATGATTCAAAATTTTGGATGGGAATAATTCCGACAGTATGGATAATCTTTTTCTTTATGTTTCCATTGTTTATTGTTTTTAAGATAAGTTTTTCAGAATCTATTTTTGCCATCCCCCCTTTTACAGAAATTTTTAATTTTACTAAAGAACATATACTCGAAATAAAATTAAATTTTAAAAATTACATATCAATCTTCAGAGATTCATACTATCTGAGCGCATTTACAAATTCATTATATCTTTCAATAGTCACAACAATTTTGTGTTTTTTTGTTGGATTTCCTATGGCATACGGAATTCATAGGGTGAGTGACAGATTAAAAACAGTACTTTTGCTTCTTGTATCGCTTTCGTTTTGGACATCATTCTTAGTCAGGATATATTCTTGGATGAGCCTACTAAGTGTAAACGGAGCTATAAATTCAATACTTCTGAAACTTGGATTGATATCTGCACCTATACAATTTATCGGAACTTATTATGCTGTTTGCCTAGGTATGATTTTTTGTTATTTGCCTTTTATGATATTTCCAGTCTATGCAGTGCTGGAGAAAGTAGATAAATCATATATAGAAGTTGCTTACGATCTCGGATGTCGCCCAACAAAAACTTTCTGGACAGTCACAATACCTTTGTCCAGCTCTGGGATTATTACTGGTTCTGTACTTGTTTTTTCCGCTTCAATCGGTGAATTTGTCATACCAGAATTACTGGGAGGAGCTGATGCCGTGACATTTGGTCGAGTTTTGTGGATTGAATTTTTCTCCAATCTTGATTGGACGATGGCTTGCTCATTGTCAATAGGCATGATGCTTTTCATAATTTTACCGATTTTTATATTTCAAAAACGCACCCGTTCTTAAAAAATTAGGGGGCGCGATGTGGTATGATTTTATTTTACCACATCGCGCCCCCAAGCCTGTCAAGGTACGCTTACGCTCAGCGCCCTTCGGTCACAGACCTTCGGGCGCTGACCTTGACAGGCGAATAACATTTGTGCAAAATATGACTGGACAAATCAACAAGCTAATATATGTTTTATTTATTTTCTCAACTTAAGTCGCCTCAGTCATCTCAGATCAACTTTTATCTCGTATCTAGTACACTTGAACAACAATGAGAAATAATTTTCCCATTCATAAAAACTATGTTATCCTATCCATAGGGGTAAGTTTTGTATGTAATTTTTAAAAAAAAAGGAGTTATGAGTAATGTTAAATAAAAAGTGTTTATTCGGGGGGGGGGGGCTATACTTAGCTAATACTGTAGCTATATTTGCGTCAACTTCGAATGTAGTCGTTGCTGACGGTTCTATTTATCAGCGAAGAAATCAATTAAATCAGATATGGTGGAGGATTCAGGCGAATAATGCCATTGTTAGCGCTAATCCAAATGGTAAGAATGCTTGGATTCAGAATCCGTATTACTATGATTCAATAGTAAAGGTGATTGGTAAGGCGATAGGCGATTGCGTCACAGGTGAGAAGGAATTTAAAGAGAAGAGCTGGACTGATATAATAACTTTTGGAGACGCAAAAGCTTCTTTGAAGTTTTCTCGAGCAAACTGGAATGCAGTTATACTGTATAATTACGTGCTCTATAAAAAAAACCAGATATATGGTGATAAGCATTTTTGGACAACAGATGATGTAGCTTCAATGTCTTATGCTCGTGAAATGAATGAAGTAATAGGAAATATAATAGATTGTTACAGAGATTATTATACGAAGCATGATTTAAGTAATTTTATACCAGATTTAGAAAATGCAATAAAAACATCTATGGACGATATAAACAAATATAATGATGCTATTGGTTTGCGTGATAAACTTAATACTTTATTTATTACGGCTAAGTTATATGATACGTGGCGTGATAAATCTGATAAGAATGCTCAGTTCGCGAGTGAGTGCGCGTGGTATTTCGATCAAATGTGTAGTGCAGACGACCTATTCAAAAAAACATTGAACTTGTTATATCAAACAAATATAGAAGACGAGATGTCAAAAGTATTCGATGATACTGTGAATTATTCAGAATTGCTACAACAATTTAAAAACTTTATTGAGATAATTAGAAAGAGTAAGCGCATGCTACATAGTATGTTATTAAATCACCCTAACAAGAAGAATATTGACTCGTTCTATGAGAAGCAGAAGAAGAAATTCGATATAGATTTACAAGATATCAGATATAATCTTGAAACAATCTCTTCAAACAATAACCTAGCTATCGTGATTGGCTATCGTGCACATCAATCTGAAGATAGCAATATTGCTACTGAATTCAGTGATCTAATTCTGAAGATATTAGACTTTTATCGCACGTCAGATTTAAAAATAATTCCGAACTCTATGATATTAACTAATTACAATAACTCCACACCTTATATGGAAACCCTACATCTAGGCAGTGGCTCCTTATTTTTACACAATGATAAGCAGATATCGGTCTCTCTGCTATGTGAACATAGGGATAATGGCAGAGACGAAAAGTTTACTATAGATTCATTAGGAGTAGTATCAAAACCAAAGACGTTGCATCTACAAATTAATTTAAACAGTCAAAATTTGCAAATGCCTCAACTCGCATGTAATTTTGAAACTTCACAAGCATCACAGGAAGACTGGGATTACTTACGAAAATTGCTAGAAGGGCTTATTGATAAATAACTTTTTCAAAAACCATAACGTAGCTCAGTAATGATGCTATGTTATGGTTGCTTTTATTATTCCACTTCGTGCGTGGTGCTTCCTGGGAATTTGTTGAGTATGTTGTCAACAAGTTTCTGTGAGGTATCTGGTTTTGGAGTTATTTTTTCTCCAAGAATTTGCTCAACCTTGCTAAAAGTGGATGATGTTTCTGTGGGATTTTCTTTTATCATCAATTTCTCTATATCAGGGAAAGAGGCAGTATGAGCGAGAATAACAACTGCAGCAGTTAGCACGTATTCCGGAAAACTGGCATTCTTTAAGTTTTCCGTTTGCTTTAAGAAAATTTGCCATATATAGAGTAAATTTGATAGTGAATATTCCGCTATTTTGCCATTTACTTTAGCAACTATTATTCTATACAACACATTTTGCATATTTTTAAACAAAACATAAGGATCTGTGCCTTTTGAAAACAGTTCTTCAGATTTTGCTAATGCCTCCTTGGTTTTTGCGTCTAGAATAAGCTTCAGGAGAGTTTTGACATCGTTGGAAGTGGCTCCTCCGAGCATATTTAGCACATCATCAAGGGAAATCTTTTTACTCTCCGCTGAAATCATTAAAGACTGTTCTAGAATAGACAAGGCATCGCGCACGGAACCTTCTGATTCCTCAGAAATCAAATTCGCCGCATCTTTTTCAAGAGTAAAGCCTTCCTTTTGAGCTATGGCAACCAAATATTCCGCTAAAGCGTCACTAGACACTGGATGCAATCTAAACGTCATACATCTTGATAAAACAGTTTCAGGAACTTTCTGTAC
>CADBQC010000060.1 GCA_902796745.1 uncultured Pseudomonadota bacterium | reverse complement strand
TGAATCGGAGTTTAGCGACTTCTCGTCCGATTTCATCTGTGTGCTTACAGCCTTGGCAATTTTCGTGCTGGAATAAAAATGATCCGAACCGTAAAGTACTGGAAAAAGTAACACTTGATGAGCCGATATATCGCATTTGCTTTGTTGTGGCTAAACGTATTATTTGCGACGAACTAGAAGATATAACTGGAGGAGCTACCCATTATTACAGTACCTCATTACCAAAAGCACCTTATTGGGCAAAAGGCAAAAAACCTACATTAAAAATCGGTAAACATTTGTTTTTCAAAATTTAGTTTTAATTTACTAAGATTGTTAGGCATGGTGTTGCGATAAATGATAAAAAAGTTATCCATATTGCATGACCTATAGAATACTTAGTGAAAATTTAAGAAAATATTAACTATTGTTTTTTAAAATTTAGAAAGAGGACAATTGTTGATGCGACAAATGAGTGTAGTGCAAAATATGTCGAGTAGGCTTGACTTTATAAGAAAACTCGGGTTATGCCCATCGATATTAAATTTATATGTCGAAAGGTACTCTTTTAAATTTCTCATAAACGATATATTGTCCGGTATCAAGATGTTCCTATGCTTATTGCCAGTAGCTTTTGCGCTAGCGTTTTGCAGTGGTGGTTCACCTGTGCAAGGGCTAATATCATGCGCTGTTGCGTCTGCTGTTAGTATTATTCTCGGCGGATCGAAATACCAAATAGCGTCAATTTCACTTCCAATTTGCATCTTGACATTTGAACTCCTTTTAAAATATCAATACAAAGGATTATTTTACACAGCTCTATTTGTTTCATTGATTTTGCTTATCTTTGGCATTTTAAAAATTAGTAGCGTCCTGAAACATATTTCATATGCGTTTATTTCGGCATTATCTGTATATGTAGTTATGTCAATTATAGTAAATCAGTTGCAATATATTCTTGGAATAAATAGTGTCCAATCGTCACGAGGGCTTTTGGAAAATTTTGGACTACTTACAGAAAACCTGGAAAATGTGACAAAAAACGGGTTGATGACCTTTGGGATATTCGTTGTGCCTATGTTTTTTTTGAAGTCTTTCTTTCGTGGATTTTTTGCTTTTTTTATTTATCTTGCTATCGGATGTGCTGTAGCTTATGTTTTCAGTGCTGGAATAGTTCCTGAGATCTTCGAAATAAAAACGATCGGGCAAGAAATGGTAACTTCACAATCCGCGTTAGATAATATCTTCACAATGTCAGGAGGTATCCCATCTCAGATTTTCCTTGCTAATTCAATAAATTATGCTTTTGTAATTGCTTTGATAATTGCCTGTGAAGCTTGCTTCTGCACTAATGTATCGGCAAGTATCACGGGAGATAATCGACTGCAAACGAACGTCGAATTGATTTCTAGTGGTATTTCAAATATCGTTTCAGTGGCCTGTGGCGGTCTATTTGTTTCGCCTAATATCAATTTCTCTGTGAAAAATATTAAGTTGAAAGCTAAAACGATTATCCCGCTTATCGTTATTGCTATATTATGCGTAGGGCTTATATACTACAATGATGTGGCAATGAGATTTTTACCAATACATTGCCTATCTGCTATCTTGATAGTATATGGTTTTTCACAAATTTTTAGCAAAAAAGTTATTCAGTATTTTAATCCTAAATCTCAAGAAACATATATATTCTGGATCACATTGTTGCTTGCTCTGTATTTTGGATTTATGCCAGCGACAGTTGTCGGATTTGCAATTTCTTGTGTTTTCTTTGCAGAACGAATGGTAAAAATCAAAGACGCGAATGTTCACACAACCAGAAATCATGACTCTGATGCCGTAGAATTCATGACTAATAAAAACGGATTTGCGAACTCCATGAATATACCTCCCAAGTTGCTAGACAAGATTGAAGTCATACAAGTATCAAACATTCTATTCCTCAATATAGCCAAGATTGTCGAAGAGGCACTATCAGCTCAGGGAAAGTTTCCAAATATTTTAATAATATATTTCAATAACGTTCCATATTTTGATGATAATGCCTTTGAAGCATTGAAAGAGCTTGTGAAACGAGCAAAATCAAAAAAAGCAACAGTGATGATTTCGGGGACAAATGGTCGTCTCCTAGACATACTGCAACAAAAAGCATTGACAGAAAAATATGCAGATGCGTTTGGGTATATTGTTCCGGACTTTAAAGCTGCAATACAACAGACGATATCCAGACTGAGTAAAGTTACTTCCATCTAATTATTCGGGTATTCCTAATCAAATATAGTAAGATTGAGAAAAGTATGCTACAATTTGAATTAGGTATGGCAAAATGGAGGTAAATTTATGCTAAGGTGTAGGCATTGTGGAAGCGAAGAATTACGTAAAAATGGCGTAGTAAAAGGTAAACAACGATATAAATGCAAACAACGCAAACGCACTACTAGAAAAAATGATCAAAGATATAACTATAGCTTAAGTAAAAGATTAAAAGTACTAAAAGGATACTTGGAAGGGTTTGGAATTATGGTATTGAAGAGGCTTGAAGATGTTCCAAATCCGTTAATAATAAAATGGACCAAAAATTATTCTAAAATTTTAAAGTAATTAATCGCAAAAG
>CADBQC010000059.1 GCA_902796745.1 uncultured Pseudomonadota bacterium | reverse complement strand
GCTGATATTTTCGGGAGTTATCAGGTGTTCTTCTTCTCTGATGGCAGCTCGGTGTATATCCTCAATCGTTTCGTGTACCAAAGTACCAAATATCATAGCTCCTTGTCTGATGGGCATAAACTCCAATTCCTTATAAAATTTGTATTGCAGAGAACAAGTTTCATAGACTGTTATGTGAGAAGTAAATGAAAAGGTATCTTTGATATTGACATTCTTCACAGTATGAAATTGAAACTCTGACAAATCTACAATAGGACTTTGTAGAGGTATTATCTCATCATACAGTTCATGGAAATACTTGCTTGGTGTACGATTATCTTCGTTGCAGGTCAATATAAGTAAATCCTGAGAACGAGAAAAAGCGGTATAATACAACCTCCAGAAATCGAAAAATTTTATCAAGTCATAAGGTTCAAACTTGGGTCTGTGATAATACTTTTCTTCTACTCTGTTCAGAATATCCTTATAAGTTTTACGAGGAGTATTGCTAAGAGAGTCAACGACAACAATCGGAAATTCCATACCTTTGGATTGATGTATCGTCATAAACGATACACAGCCACTCGGAGCATATTCGGAGTCATCTTCATATTCTGCGATGCCGCCGTCATACAGTAACCTAAAATATAGATTAAACAGCGTTTCCGTATTACGATTGATATATTTGCCGCTCAAGACGGATATTTTATGCAGATACTCAAACTTACCAATTATTTGTGTAAGCATAGCAAGGTTTCTTGACGGACGAATATCTACTACACCAGAACTTAAATCAGTGTCAAGGATACTGCTGAATGGTTCAAAAGAAAATAATTTATAAATTAAACCAGAATACGCATAGTCTGCGTTTTTTTGACTTTGTACTAACGCTATATGAGTTTTACCGCAAGAACGAATAAAATTCTTCAATTCTTTGTTTTCAGGAAGTACAAGAATTTCATTGGCTGTCTGAATACAATTAACATAGTATTTTTCATTTATCGGTTGAAGATACTTGTATTCCTGTGCTGAAAGCCCTTTAACATAAAACGGAAACATAAGCATAAGACAACCGATTATCAGCATAATTTCTTTACGCTTGAAAAACATATTTGAACGAGGAGAATAAACATTTATTCCGTTAGTTTCAAGAAAATCGGCAAGGTCAATAACTTGTTGCTTTTTAACAGAACTAAAGAGAAAAGCAATCTGATTGTAGTCTGTAAATTTTTCGTTTTTTCTCAAATTATGAATAAAAGAAAGTATTTTATTATGCCAATCATCTTCATCGTCTTTACTTGAGAGCTTAACAACGGAAGGACTATTCAAAGAAGATTTACTATGAGGAATAATGTGTTTATTGTACCTAAATTTTCCCCACTTGAATTTAAATTTTGCACCATCTGTTGTGCTAATCCAATCGTTATAAAAACCAACAATATCACTATTAGAACGATAGTTGACAGTAAGAGAAATCATTTTACAACTACCTTTATCAAACTTATGAGGAAATTCAAGGATATTACGGATAGTTGCACCTCTGAAACGATACAAACCCTGATCATCATCACCTACGACACAGATGTTGCCATGTTTTTTGCCAATCATAAATACAATTTGTTCTTGGATATAGTTTGTATCCTGATACTCATCAATCATAAGATACTGTATCTTATTTTGCAATCCTAAAAGAATGTTAGGATTATTTACTAATAAATAATAACACTCGGTTTGTATCTTTACAAAATCTATCAAGTTTTCTTCTGCTAAAAGGTTTTGATATTCTTTCACGATTTCGGCAAGAACTCTGATTTCTGTTTCATTATCTTCTAACATAGCTTTTATATTAACAAGCTCTTCACTTAAAGTATTAGCAAGTTCACAAATGGCTTCTGCCCACTTCCAAGTGCCACCTTTTGGCATAACAAGCTCAATATCTGCTATATTTTTGAATTTGTTCATATGACGGAAAACAAGGTATTTTTGGTCAAAAGTATCTAAAAGTCTATAATTTTTTCTCAGACTTGTAAATTCAAGATTATCTTTGATGATACGCAAACACAAAGAGTGAAATGTTCCTACATACATCTCATTTACATTTACATAGATATTTCTAATAACAAGTTCATTGGTAATACGGGTAACAAGTTCCTTTGCAGCTTTTTCTGTAAAAGTAGCCATCAAAATATTTTCTGGTTTTACACCACATTCCTGTATGAGATACATCGCTCTTTGTACAAGCGTAAAAGTTTTACCTGTACCAGGTCCGGCTGTAATAAGCACAGCACCGTCAGAAGTAGAAATAGCACTTTGTTGAGCTTTATTTGCATTTCCGAAATCAAACATTTTGCATATCTCCTACTATAAAAAATATTTACAGTGAAATTATAAGAACTTTTTGCTAAAAAGTCAACATTTTGTTTTCCATGTTCCAGTAATTTCTGAATATTATTGTGAAAATTTCATCATAAAAAATCAATCTAAATCCAATGCAAGATTAATAATCTTGCGGTTTAATTTTTTGGCATAAGAAATAGTTTTATATGCACCGCCACTGTTCCGCAAAACATAACACACAACCAAATCAGAACGGTCAACCATTTTTTGATTGCGTATTACAATGGACTGTTTGTAGTATGCTGAAGCTGACGAGGAACAGATTTCTATGAAGTTATAAGTCTGATAAAAAGATTTTTGGTTATTGAGATATTCTTTTCGTACATATGGCATTATCACAACTAACTCATTATTGTAATTTCCTGATTTTTTTCTACATCGATGTATTGTCGGAGCAACAAGCAAGTCAAATTCACCCTCACAGCCGACAAGGAATCGGATATAATCGTTACTATCTAAAATATTATCAATCATTTGTTCTAATTTACTTTCTACCTCTTCTTTATTTTCGATTGTCCGATGTCCAAAAAAACTTACATTGTAAATATTCATCATTATTCCTCCTGTAATATTTATATTTATTATAACGCAAATTAAATGTATATTCAACGCAATACATAACTAATTTTTTGCGTTGTCCTGTACTATAATGAGTACAGAAAAAACAGGAGGAACAGAACCTGATGGATATTGCACAACGACTTAAACAAGTCCGTAAATCAAAAAATATCAGCGTTTACAAACTTTCACAGTCTTCAGGAGTTTCTGAAACACATATCCGTGATTTGGAGCGTGGCGACAGAAATCCCTCTCTTGATACACTAAGCAGACTGGCAATGTCATTGGGGTTATCTTTGCCCGACCTGTTAAACGAAAACCGTGAAGTATCTTATCTGACAGACAAAGAAAAAGAATTTGTGGAGTATTTTCGTATGTTGTCTGATGATAAGGCTGACGCACTGTTAAAGTTTCTGAAAACGATTATCTGAATACAAAAATAAAAACTATAAGGGAAAACATATTTCCTTATAGTTTTTATTTTTTACTTTATTTTGAATAGTAATCTCAAAGGGGATTTTTAATAATTCGGATTATTTTTATAAATTTGCAGTGAAATTTCGTATTGTTCTAAAAAATATTTGCGATATTCAGCAGG
>CADBQC010000058.1 GCA_902796745.1 uncultured Pseudomonadota bacterium | reverse complement strand
ATATGTGAAGCCTACGATTAAGAACCCCAACATTATTGTTGGGGATTTCACCTACATTGCAGATTCGGAATTTGAAACTCATGTGACACACTTTTATCCATGGAGTAAAGACAAGCTTGTTATTGGGAAATTCTGTCAAATCGGTTCTGGCGTGGAGTTTATCATGAATGACGCAAATCACCAAATGAATGCTGTCACAACATTTCCGTTTTTTACACTTGAGGGCTGGGATATGAATGCACCGAAAGCGTCGGATATGCCATATAAAGGTGATACGGTCATTGGAAATGACGTCTGGATTGGGCAAAACGCGACTATCCTTCCTGGTGTAACAATAGGAGATGGGGCGATTATAGGCGCGAGTAGCGTTGTCGGCAATGATATTGCTCCCTATACGATTGCTGTTGGCAATCCTGCACGTGCTATCAAGAAACGCTTTGATGATGAATTAATTGAGTTGTTGCTTAAATTCAAATGGTGGGATAGGAGCATTGAAGAAATAAATGCATTAATCCCTCTTCTGACGTGCAGTGATTTGGATAAGGTGAAGAAGGGAATAAAGCAAAGGATGAATGTGATATGATTGAATAAATAGAAATTTTATGTGGTATGTCCATGGCATTTATAAAAGCAACGATAGACTTAGGAGCTATCAAGAAGAACTATAGAACCATTGCCAATTTTGTTGGTAACTCTACCATAACTTCTGCTGTAGTCAAAGACAATGCGTATGGGATGGGAGCTACTGAAGTTTCAATGTCGTTATACGATGCCGGATGTCGCGATTTCTGGGTAGCTTATCTCGCCGAAGCTTTGACAATACGCAAAGTTTTGCCGAGCGACACCAAGATATATTATTTGCAGGGATTTCTGGGAAATGATATCCCACTTGTTAAGGAGCATAATATCATACCTGTAATAAATTCGTTGAATGAATTCAATGCCATAAAAAACAACAATCTGGAATTTGTGTTATTTGTTGATACCGGCTTCTCCCGGCTGGGATTACGTGTGGACGAAATTGATGCAATATTGCCACAATTGGAGCACGAACACATAGCTTATGTGATTTCGCATCTGGCTTGTTCAGATGACAGAACTCATCCAATGAATTTAGCTCAGAAAATAGCATTTGATAATATTTTAGAAAAAATCAGAACGCAAATTGATGTCAAGGCAAGTTTGTCGGCCACAGGAGGTGCACTTTTGGGGCATGAATATGCCTATGATCTTGTTAGAATTGGCTCGTTTTTGCATGATATACAGATAAATTCTCCAATACAGGCAGAGAATGTTCTAACTCTGGAAACGCGTGTGTTGCAAAGATATTCTCTGCCAGCAGGAAATACAGTTGGGTACAGCGCGACATATACAGCTCCACATGATATAACACTGGCAGTTATTTCAATTGGACACGGCGATGGTTTACGACGAAAGCTGGGGAATAACGGATTTATACATTTTTATGGCGATAAAAAAATATACAAAGCCCCCATAATTGGCAACCTCTCTATGGATTTAACAACGTGTGATGTTACTGGCATTCCTGATGAATTAACCAAACCAGGAGCAATTGCCACGATATTATCAAAAGATTATCGAGTTAAAGATATGGCAAAAGATGCTGACTTATTGTCATACGAAGTGTTGATTGGTTTACAATTTAAACCCGATAGGTGCACTATCGTATATAAGAAATAGTTCCGTCATATAGCAATTTGACTTCATTTTTTAGTTCAGAATATGCTACACTGTCCCCAGTGGTTTGGCTTTTTTACGCAGAAAATGTTGTTCTGCTCAAAAATTTTAGGTGAATATGAAAGATAATGAAAAAATCAGTTTTGCTGAAATGTTAGAAAAATCTCTCGCTGGTAAGGGATCGTTAGAAGGTAAAGTAGTTCTTGGAACAGTAGTCGGAATAAAAAATGATAAAGCTATTATTGATGTTGGATTGAAGTCAGAAGGTAGACTGTTTTTAGATGATATAAAAGCTCTGAAAGGGACAGATACAGTTTCAATCGGAGATACCTTAGATGTTTATGTCGATAAATATGAAGATAAAAGCGGTGAACCAATTCTGAGCATTGAAAAGGCAAAGAAGGAAGCGGTATGGAATGCATTAGAAAAGAAACTTGAAACAGGTGATTCAGTAGAAGGAATTATTACTGGCAAGACCAAAGGGGGATTTGCTGTTGATATCAAAGGAACTATGGCATTTTTGCCTGGTAGCCAGGTTGATCTCCGATTGGTAAAAGATATTACCCCTCTTTTGAACATACCTCAGCCATTCAAACTTATAAAAATGGATAAAATGAGGAATAACATCGTAGTTTCGAGAAGAGCTGTTTTAGAAGCAGAAAGAAACGAAGTTCGCAACGATGTCATTTCGAAGTTGCAAGAGGGAGCTGTTATTGACGGTGTTGTCAAAAACTTGATGGAATATGGGGCATTCGTGGATATCGGTGGAATTGATGGGTTGTTGCATGTAACCGACATGTCCTGGAAGAGAGTATCAAATCCTGCAGATATACTCAGCGTTGGAGATAACATAAAAGTACAAGTTCTGAAATTCAACAAAGATACAGGGCGCATTTCGCTTGGAATGAAGCAACTCAGCGATTCGCCTTGGGAGAATATAGAACAAAGATATAAAGTTGGAGAAAAGTACAAAGGGAAAGTCTCGAATATCACTGATTATGGTGCATTTATAGCACTTGAGGAATGTATTGAAGGATTGGCTTATATGACCGAATTAAGCTGGTTCAAAAATACACAGCCAAGTAAGCTTTTAACGCTTGGACAAGAAGTAGAAGCCATGGTGCTCGAAGTAGATCCAGAAAAGCGAAAAATTGCTTTAGGATTAAAACAGTGTCAACCTAATCCATGGAAGGAATTTGCCGAGAATCATCCTGTGGGCACGAAACTTGAAGGCGTTGTCAAAAATGTCACTGAGTTTGGTGTTTTTGTTGGTGTCACAGATACACTAGACGGAATGGTGCATGTTTCTGATGTTTCTTGGAATGATGGTTCAAATAAGGACAAATCCAAGATGTTTACAAAAGGACAAAAAATAGAAGTAGTCGTGCTAGCAGTTGATCCTGTCAAAGAAAGGATTAGCCTGGGCATAAAGCAATTAGAAAATGATCCGTACGCAGACGCGACAAACTCGACAAAGAAAGGCGATGTAGTTGTCGCAGAAGTAAAAGAGATACACCCAAATGGTGTCGATGTGACCCTTGAAAATGGACTAAATGGATTTATCAAGTCTGCAGATATTTCTAATGATAAGGCGAGACGCAAACCGGATGCCTTGGCTGTAGGCGAAAAATTGGAAGCAATTGTCTTAGGAATAGCTAAGGGATCTAGAACGGTCAATCTATCAATAAAAGCATTGGAAATCAAGAGAGAAAAGGAAGCATTAGAGAAATACGGTTCGACAGAAAGTGGAGCTAGCTTGGGAGATATACTGGGCGTAGCTCTCGAGAAGCAAAAAGAAGACAAATAACTGAACTCGCAGAAGCTAGATTTCAACACGTCTAGCTTCTTTTTTTAAGGTAT
>CADBQC010000057.1 GCA_902796745.1 uncultured Pseudomonadota bacterium | reverse complement strand
CATCTGGTGTTCCCGGAGGGATTTGAACCCACGACCTCAGGATTAGGAATCCTACGCTCTATCCATCTGAGCTACGAGAACATACAAGAAAGTCTAGCATAAATCTACATAAAAGACCACACAGCTAACAATGATGAGCAATCCCCATAAGGAGATATAGCGAGTGAATCTTTCGCACATAGCACATTAATTTTCTATCTTACTAATGCAACCACTACATTTTGAATATTTGTTGCTACTTTGTGCAAGAATTTAGCAGCCGTAGCTCCATCTATAGCTCTGTGATCTATTGCATACCCTATTTGCATAATGTCAGCTATTTTTATATTCCCGTCTTCACCAACTATAGGTTCTTTGCGAGCGCTTCCTATAGAAAGTATACTTGCTTGCGGAGGATTGATTATTGAATAGAAAGTGTCTATGCCAAACATACCTAAATTTGAAATTGTCAGAGCACCACCAGTGTATTGTTCCGGAGAAAGCGACTTCTCTTTTGCTTTTACTGCCAACGCCTTAATATCTCTAGAAATTTGCATCAAGGATTTTTTATCGGCATCCCAAATTATCGGTGTAATGATGCCATTATCTGTAGCAACCGCGATTGATATATCCACTGTGTTAAAGTGGCGGATGCTACCATTGTTCCACATAACATTTACTCCAGGCTCTTCACTCATGGAAACTGCAATAGCCTTCACAAGGAGATCTGTCACAGTTATTTTTGTGTCCAAATTTTCGTTGTCATTAAGTTTTTTGCGTAAGTTTATCAATGAAGTGACATCAACCTTTGTTGACATATAAAAATGTGGCACCTCTTGTTTTACTTTTGTCAATTTCTCAGCTATCAACTTCTGCATCGAGGTTGCCGGTGTATCGACATACCTAGGGCGATTAGCATTCATTTCGATATGCTTCGATTGTTGCAAAGTTTCTCTGGCATTTAAAATATCTTGTTTTACAATTCTTCCATGTGGCCCTGAACCACTCAACTGGGTTATATCCATGCCATACTCGTTCGCCAATCTTTTAGCCAATGGGCTTGCGCTTACTTCTGAATGTTTGGTGTCTAAAAAGGTATTGCAAGCAGGCTCAACTGATTTTTCAGATTGCGCTAGTTCATCATTCTGATTGACTTTTGTCATATTGCTTATGTTTTCCATAGCATGCGCGATATCTTCGTCAGTATCGTCTTTTTGCCTTATTATTGCTATGGGAGTCTTTACCGCGACATCGTGAGTACCTGCCGGGACTAGGATTTTGGCTAACACTCCCTTATATATGGATTCAACCTCCATTGTGGCTTTATCAGTATCTATTTCGGCAATCAAATCCCCGACAGCAACTTCATCCCCCTCGTTTTTGCACCAAGTAACCAAATTCCCTTTTTCCATCGTAGGACTAAGCGAGGGCATCTCAAAAATTATCGGCATTCATTCTGCTCGCGACTTAAGCTTGATTACCTTATTGTATATTCTTTTGCCCCTCCTTGCTAGGACTTCTCTGAATGCCTTCCTACAATTCTATCAAAAATTATTGCAAGAGCACTGTTTCCTGCCACGTTGCACGTCGTTATTATTGGATCGAACAAAATGTATATTGCAGTCACAAGTGCCAGCATATCGGAGCTTAATCCCAGGTATTGTTGCATTATAGGTAACATTACCAATACGCCACCGCCAGGAATTGCAGCTACAGCAAATTTAGCTAAAATAAAATGCAATGCAAATATCAAATATGTCTCAATAGTCGGAAGTTGCATTCCAAATGAGAGCATTACTGCTAGTGCTACCATTGGTATAAAAAAACAGTCGCCGACAAGATGGATATTTACTGAAGTTGGTATGATTATGTCTGCATTCCTTGCGTCGTTTACATTTTGCTCCGCTCCTTTTATTGTTAATGGCATCGCTGCCGCACTTGACATGGAGCCAAATGCAGTCACAAGAGCTGGAATTATATTCTTTATATAATTGCCCATTCTCCCAATGCTGGCTTTGGATAATATGAGTAGTTGTATAGATATCATTCCAAATGCAGCTACAATAAATGCAACTAGCACAGGAAGATACTGCTCCAAAATCGATGCTAGTATTCCATCACTTTGGAGCTTTATAGCGGTGCCAATTATGAAAAATGGCATTATTGGCAATAAATATTTGAAAAACATGCGCGAAAACAAGTCAAGGTAGTGTGCCACTTGTTGCGTTCTGTTGTTGCTAACAATGCCACAAACTATTCCCAATGCCATACCAGAGATCAATGCAATATCATTCGGCATCAAGGGGGGTAAATTAAGAGTGTACGCAGGATTTAAGATTTCGCCTGATTTTACAATACTCGTAAAATGCCAGGCTGATGTTATGAAATTCTTTGTGGTAAGGTAGGATAGCATTGTATTTATAAAATTCGAAGTGCAGATAAGAGGAATTATTAGGATTATATATTTCAAGGCTTTGTTACCCAGCCTCATTACCGAGTTTGTTACTAATGCAAAAATTATAAATGGCAAAAAAAATATTAGCAGTTCTTTTATCACCAAACTTAGTGCATAAAGGTGAGATTTTAGAGCCGTCGGTAGTATCGACTCGGTGCATATAGATAAAATCAATGCCCCTAAAAAAATTAAGGGCACCGAAAAATTCTTAATCTTAGAACACATAATAGTACTATCTCTTCGAGAATTGGAAACGTCTGCGCGCTTTTCTACGCCCGTATTTCTTTCTCTCTACCACTCTGGAGTCTCTTGTCAAGAACCCAAACTGTTTTAGTACTTTGTGCAATTCTGGTTCATATGCGTCAAGAGCTTTACTTATTCCGTGCCGAACAGCTCCAGCTTGCCCAGAAAGTCCTCCTCCACGCACCGTGCAGAACACGTCGTATTGTCCCTCACGGGAGGCTACTTTAAACGGCTCAGAAATTATCATTCGCAATACGGCTCTCGAAAAATACTCATTCTGGTCTTTTCCGTTAATAGTGATTTTTCCAGAACCGACTTTTATCCAAACTCTGGATACGGAACTTTTTCTTTTTCCTGTTGCATACGCTCTGCCCTGTGCATCTATCTTTTGCACTCTTGTTACAGGTTCAGTAATAGCAATATTCCCACTCTGTTCTTCAATCATTGTCTTACTCTCCGACTATTTTTCCTATTCAGTTTTGATATATCCAAAATCTCAGGATTTTGAGCTCCATGTGGATGCTCAGCTCCTTTATAAACTTTTAGTTTTGAAAGAATCGCTCTGCTTAATGCTCCCTTTGACATCATGCGTCTCACAGCATTCCTGACCATCCTATCTGAACGAGGTTCTGACATCAATTGTTTCATACTACGGCTCTTTATGCCTCCCGGATATCCACTATGCCAGTAGTATTTCTTATCTTCAAGCTTCTTGCCTGTTAATGCAACTTTATCAGCATTAATAACAACAACATTGTCTCCACAATCAGCATTCGGTGTGAAATAAGGTTTATTTTTCCCCCTAAGTATGTTAGCTATTACAACAGCCATTCTTCCTAAAACCAGCCCTTCTGCATCAACAAGAATCCACTTCCTGTTAACATCAGAGGACTTAATAAATGAAGTGCTCATACAGCGCTCTTTAGTGTCCTAAAAACAAAAACTTATTTTATCTTATCACAAATTGCCAGCAAGGACAAAGGATTTGTAATTTCTGGGATTGGCAAACGGATAAAGAAAAAGCATATTAATTTTTGTGTAAAGGGTGATTGGCTGAGCCGAGCATGTTGGAAACCTGTAAAGTTTGCGGATATAAAGGATTGT
>CADBQC010000056.1 GCA_902796745.1 uncultured Pseudomonadota bacterium | reverse complement strand
TCTGAAAATGCAAAAACATATAAGCTAACCGATGAGCAAGCAAATGCGATTTTGGATTTGAGATTACATAAATTAACAGGATTAGAAAGAGATAAGATACAAAGCGATTTGAATGAAGTTATTGCGCAAATAAATGAATTATTGGCTATTTTGGGTTCAAAACAGAAGGTTATAGAAATTATAAAATCTGAAATGTTGGAGGTTAAAGAAAAATACAATACCCCGCGGTTAACTAAAATTGAGCAGACCTTTGAAAACGTAGAAGATGAAGATTTGATACAAAAAGAAGATATGGTGGTCACATACACCATGGAGGGATACATCAAACGAGTACCTCTTGCAACTTATAGGTCGCAGAAACGCGGGGGACGTGGCAGAAACGGTATGGAAACCAAGGAGGAAGATATTGTTAAAAGCGTTATAATCGCTAATACTCACGATGACGTTTTGTTCTTTACGAACGTCGGAAAAGTATACAAAATGAAAGTCTATAAACTTCCGATAGGTTCTCCGACATCTAAAGGTAGAGCTCTTGTCAATATGCTTTCAGTCGATGAAAATGAATCGATTGCGACGATTTTGACAGTACGAAAAGACGAAGAATTGGATGATAAAACGCTAATTTTCACGACATCATTTGGAAATGTCCGGCGTAATAAATATCAAGATTTTGAAAATATCCAGTCTAATGGAAAACGCGCGATTACCCTTGATGATGGAGAAAAACTGATTGATGTTAGATTTTGCGGAAACGAGCAGGATGTTTTTCTAAGTACGCGAAATGGTATTTGCAATAGGTTCCCAGTGGATGACCTCCGTATTTTCGCGGGCAGAAGTTCAAATGGAGTACGTGGAATAAAGCTAAAGCCGGGCGATGAGGTTATCTCGATGGCAAACTTGGATAGATATGACTTGGAAAACATTGAAGAACGAGAAGAATATCTGAAAAATGCCGATAAATTAAGAAAACTCGTTAAAAAAGGGAAACTTGAAAATGGCGGAATTGTTGAAGATAGAATGACAATTCTGGCACAAAACGAAAAATTGATACTAACTGTGACGGAAAATGGTTTTGGGAAAATATCATCCTCTTATGACTATCGCTCGACAAGTCGTGGTACACAAGGATTTACCAACCTAGCAATAACCTCGAAAAACGGTAAAGTTGTTGCATCATTCCCAGTGCAGTATGACTCACACATAATGATGGTTACCAACACAGGGCGTATTATGAGATGCTCTGTTGAAGAAATCAGAATCACTAGGAGACATTCACAAGGAGTTATACTTTTCAGATTAAATGAAGGGGAATTCATTACATCTTTATCTGAAATAAACGAAACAACAGATGATGAGGTGGAGGAGTAGTTTGCTAGGGAAATGTTTACGATAGCCTTCAAGTACATATTAAAAAGACTTACGGTAACATTTTTCATGGTTTCTCCCATAATTGTTTTTATGGCGTGGATTGCCATGTCAATAAAACATATCGGATTGATTGCTTCAGGTGGAGTTTCGTTACTGACATTTTTGAAATTGATCTTGTGTATATCTCCTGGCGTTTGCGGAATAATTTTCCCGATATGTTTTTTGTTATCGGCGATAATAGTCACTTATGGTTTGCGAACCAATAAGGAGCTTACCGTGTTTCTCAGTTCTGGCAAAAGCGCATCATCGATATTGAGCCCCATTTTGTTTTTTGGATGTTGCATAGCTGGTCTTGTCATGTTTCTCAATACTATGGGAGCACCGTATGCTTATAAAAATTTCGAAACATTGAAAGAAAAAATACAAACTGCAGTTTCGACAAATTTTTTAAAAGCCCAATCATTCAATATGATTGGGAATTCTATTATATATGTTGGCTCGCATGAGAACAACTCGTTAAATAATATATTTATATTCAATCTTTCCAAAAAAGAGAATGCAATTATGAATATAATCACAGCGAAGCAAAGCTCTCTTGTACGTCAAGGTAATCAAATGTTAGTGCAACTTGAAAATGGATGCAGACAAGAAATCGATAACAAAGGAGATCTAGTGTCAAATTTAACATTTGATAGTCTTACGTATGATATAACGCCATTTTTTCAAAGTTCTTATAGACAATCCTCAAAAATAAACTACAAAACACAATCTGAATTGTTGCAAAGTGCCAAGCATAATCCAGATAAAAAAGTGAGAGAAAATTGTTTGGCTGAATACCATTCAAGAATATTGAGTTCGGTCTCTTCAATAATAAACGCCATCATTGTCGGAATATTTTTGATATGCGCTCGAGAACGAGCTCGTGGTAGCAAAGACGCAATACTAGCATTTTCCTGTGGGACAATTTGCCATGTTTGTCTTATGGTCTTACTGAATTCAGCAACTAGAAATAATAATTTAATAATTTTTAATTATGCTGTGGTTAGTTTGTTTATTCTATTTCTATATATATTTTTCATCAAAAGAAGGAATTAGTAATGTTTGCAACACTAACCAAATACATTATAAAAAATTTTATAAAGAGTTTTGTTGTCGTGTTTTTGTGCTTCTACGTAATTGTATCACTTCTAGAACTGATGGATGCTGTTAGACAATATTTTTCTGCTGGATATTCCATATCAGTAGCTCAGATTATAAAAATCACATTATGTCGCGCAATGGTGACGATTTGCACGTTTTTTTCATTTTTGGTATTGTTCGCAACAGTGGTATTTTACATAACGATGCATAATCGTCTTGAACTCAATCTTATAAAAGGAGCAGGTGTATCACCATACAAAATTCTACGTATGCTTTTTATTGCGGTATCTGTTTTGAGTGTATTTTACATATCGGTTTTTGATACCTTATCAGTTTATGCGTATAGAACTCAGGATATTAAAATTGCTAAGCAACAACCTACAAATGAAAATTTAAGCGTCACTATTAAAGGATTATGGTTTCGGGACATATGCGATAACAAGTCTTACATAATTTATGCAAAGAATTTTGATCGTGCCATAGCCTCTTTGAACAGGATTAGAATTTTTGAATTTGATAAGAAAGGCAACTTTATCAATACAATACTGGCTCATTCAGCATCTATCAGAGATAACGTTTGGCACATGCACCATTGCAAAATAATTACGCATGATGGGGATACAATTAAGAAGGATGTACATACATTACCGACAAAACTTTCGTATAAAAAGATAAACAAAATGGTTGCTGATCCTCACAGTATTTCATTCTGGAATATTCAAAAATTTGCCAGTATCCTTGATAAAGTCGGATTGTCAAGTCTGAGTTACCAAATGCACTGGTTTTCACGTATATCTACAATTTTACAAATGTTTGCATTTGTAGCAATTGCTTCGGCATTTTGCATGCAACACAATCACCGCAATCGCAAACCATATGTTCAAAAAATTTCTGCTCTTATTGCTCTCTGCTTTCCTTTGCATTTTCTTAATAACATTATTCTGGCATACGGCGAAAATGGAACTATGCCACTCCCAATGTCAACACTCCTAATGCCATTAGTCATTTTGATTTCAGGACTAATGTTCTTGAATGAAGAGTAGAATAATATTCCGCTCAAAACTTAACGCCTATTGTGTTGCATCCGCAATCAACATGGATGATTTCCCCTGTAATGCCGGAAGCCAGATCGCTTAACAAAAATGTACATGCTGAACCAATATCTTCACGGGTAACATTACGTCCCAAAGGAGAACGACGTCTTTCGTATTCTAAAATTTTGGAGAATTCGCCAACTCCAGATGCCGCCAATGTTTTTATAGGTCCCGCAGAAATAGCATTCACTCTGATGCCGAATTCACCGAGATCATCAGCCAAATACCTGACGCTAGTTTCAAGTGCCGATTTAGCCAGCGCCATGACGTTATAATTCGGAACAACCTTCTCAGAGCCATAGTAAGTCATGGTCGCGATAGAACCACCGTTGGGCATCAATTTTTGCGCGAATTTACAAACTTCGGTAAGCGAAAAACAGGAAACATTCATTGCATTTAAAAAGTTTGCTCGAGAAGTATTGTAGTACTTCCCAGTAAGTTCATTTTTGTCAGAAAAAGCAATTGAATGTACGATAAAATCAATCTCACCCATTTCATCTGCAATTTTATTAAAAGTTTGTTCGATTTCTCCATCTTTCGACACATCGCATAAGAAAACGTTGTGTCCCCCAAATTCTTGAGCTATATCGGAAATTTTATCCTTAAAATACTCTGTTTGCGCAGTAAAAACTAGTTCAGCCCCCTGTTTTCTAAGTGCTTCGGAAATACCATAAGCGATAGAAAATTTATTCGCTAGCCCCATTATTAGTCCCTTTTTTCCCTGCATAATCATCAAACAAAACTTTCAATAAATCGTTAACATTCAAATCGTATTAAAAATTGTACATCCTTTCAATGTTTTATGAAGCTGATTAACGGAAAATTAACGTTTATTAGATATCCTCTTAACATGAGGCTGAGTACAGTTACTTGAGTTATGGCGAATTTGGGAGCGACGAGTTTGAGGCATTATATGTCCGGCACTGATGGCACAGTTCCCGGCATCGGTGGCTGTCCTTTTGACATGGATCGGCTGCAAAGCGATTATGTCAATGGAGCACTAACTCCAAATAGGATAATTCACTTTACGGGAGATGAGTTGAAGACCGACGTAAAAATGCCGCTTTTGCCTTTGAACGACTATGGCAATAAGGATCACGAGGTTCTTGATGTTATCGCTTGTTCAGGATTTTATGAAACATCGACGCTTAATTTTAGAATACCAAATCTTCATAAGCCGGGTGCTGCTCGAGCCTCAGACGTTTGGGTTGTTATTCCGCAGAACATCATTGTGCCACAATTGGTAAAAAAACTGCATCAAGGAGCCATCGATGGCATATATATTGCTACTCTATCTTTCTTGAGTGCCGGTGATGAAGACAAACCGCAGGTTACACAGGTGCATGACTATACGAGCTGTTTTATAAAATTTGTAGATTCGCTTAGCTATGGAGCCTTGGCTGTATTCGCATTTTCGTTTGTCAGGTTGAAAATAACACAGCATGATTACAAACAAATAAGTGGGAAAGGTGCGAATGGCGCAGGTGGACAATATGTTTACGAATTTGATTACAATGCTGCTCTCGGGAAAAAAGGATAGGCTAATCACTCGCACAAGAATTTAAATTCAACTAATTTATAGATGGAAGTATTGATATCAGATTCGGCAAAAGGAGTCATATAAATTGCTAGTTCGTTAATGGTCTTTATAACTGGAAAGTTCAATGCATGCCTACATGATTGACAAGTGGATAAATAAAGAGCATATCAATTTTTGCATTGTACAAGTTCACTAGACATGATGCAAAAAGCGAGTATAGTTAGTGTGTTTGCATAAAACAAAGTATCCTTTATTAAATTAATTTTCAACGACTTAATTCTGGAGACTTTTCTTTCTATTTGCTTGCTTTTAGTTGTTGCACTCAAACCAAGCCAATTTTTGTCTCATATCCTGTGAACCTACACAGTCGGGAATATTTATATTGCCCGTTCATAAAAACTATGTCATCCTGTTCATAGAACGGTTTTGTGAGTAATTTTTTTTAGAAAAGGAGGATAAGTAATGTTAAACAAAAAGTGTTTATTCGGGGGGGGGATATACTTAGCTAATATTATAGTTATATATTCTTTTAGTACAGATTTATTTGCGTACGGCCATGTTATGAATTATGTTGAGGATAAAAAGTTACTAAGTGCGAGAAATAACCTGAATCAAATATATTGGAGAATTAAAGCTAATAATGCAATTTTAGAGGAGCCTGATAAAGGGCAACATTCTTGGATAAAGAAAGCCTTCTATGAAAAATCGATAAAAAAAGTAATCGGTAAGGCTGTTGGCGATTGTGTTACGGGGCAAAATGAATTCTCGGACAAAGGAGATGGGGGAGTTATTACATTTAAAGTCAGTCCTATTAATCAAAAATATAGTAGAGCTAACTGGAATGCGGTTGTACTGTATAACTTAGTGGAATATGTGAAAAGAAGTGTGCGATACAAAAGCTGTAAGCAAAATAACACTATGTATGCGATACCAAACGGTTTTGAAAAATACGAAAATGTTACCTTTAAGCAGATAGAAGCAGATCTAATAGATTTCTACACGAAGCTTTATCAAAGTCATGGCTTTGACAATGAAATATCAGAATTAGAAGACAACATTAAACTGGCGATAAACGATATAACGAGCTATGATAACGCGCTACAGTTGAGCTCGACGCTGACGAAGATAATGGACACGGCATATCAGTATGATTATCTGGATACTCGTTTGTGGCGAATAAAAACCCTGAGGGATCTTTCAAAACGTGTTCAGGCATGGTTAGATTACGGTGGAAAGATAATTTCGACAGCAGAGGAACATGTGAGAAAAATACAAGAATTTGCTACAGCCACTTTGGGAAAAATAAAAGAATTGGATGCAAAAGAAGACATGCAGTGGCAAAACGGTCAGTGGCAGCTTATGATAGAACACTGCAAGGAATACAGTTCGGGCTTGGAAGACCTGAGGCAACGTTATGTTCAGGAAAATCAGCAACAGTTGAATGAATTGATAGAAGAACAACAAGCCTTAAAGCAAAAAGACGAGGATTTGTATAACAAAAATCTGATAAGCGACGAAATGGTAACCGACATGGCAAATAAATTATCGAATGTTATAATTAACTTAAAAGACCGCTACAAGGAATATGTTTTCTCAGCTATAAATGAAGATTACCAAGATATGCAACGTTTGTTCAAGAATGAAACTTATGTAGAGTTTACTTTAGAGCCTTTAAATCTCAAATCGATTCAACATCCTGACAATCGCACAGCTCAGTCTCTAATGCAAGCAAGAACATTGCATTTAGCCCCAGAATTAGAAGAGATCAAAGACGGATACGGTAAATATGGTAGTTATTTATCATTTACTCAAAAAATAAAGTCACCGTTTTCTGCTAAGTCAGATTATGTCCAAGAATCTAAACTGATGTTTTGTATTAACGATACTGACAATTTGCTGCAATTAGACAAAATAAAAACGACAATACCAGTAAAACTAATAGAAAAAAAAGGGAATACGGAAAAATTATTTGAATATGATATGGATGGTCGCCCAAAATATGGCATATTAGATACCAAAATAAAAAATGAATTTACATATTGTGCTCGAGAAAGATATCAAGCTATTAAATTTAAAGCGGAGGATCCGATACTCGGAAATATAGTAGCTATGACTGAAGATCTTATATCTGAATTGCCATGGAAAAAGTGGGCAAGGGAAAGAAAAGCAGGCATAAAAAAACAAGATCTAGACAAGATCTAGAAAAAACTAAGATTCACTGACGGTTCTGTCAAATGAACGCCATACATCATGCAAATATTTTTAAGAAGAATTTCACCATAGCAATGCAATTAGTTCATCGATAGAACCGTTGATGTGAAATCTAGCGAAGAGCGCCATGGATATTGTGACTACGATAGAACGTCTTCTGAATGTAGTAAGCTAGCGCAGTTGTCTCCTGTTATTGCGTTCTATTGGAGAAGTATATTTCTTAGTCGGAATAAAAAATTACTTTGTTCTATAATTGGTTATGGCTGCCAAAAAAGATGCGCATTACCGCATTTGAAGTAGCTCCGGGAAAAGCTTCAGTTTTAAGCAAATTAATCAATAAAATAGGGAAAAATAATCTAAAGATTATCTGTACCAACGGGAATTTTTCATATGAGGGAGAACTAGGCATGCACACTGATATCAAATACGTATTGAGCAAATCGGAGACCTGTTTGGTAGAAAGTTATAATTCGGTACTACGCTACTATCTTGCTCGATTACATCGCAAAACTAAGTGCTACAGTAAATCTGTTCTCATGTTGACCTTTCCGTCAAGCTACTTCTTGCGTATGATTACGGTCTTTCATGCTCTCATGAAATGGTGAGCAATCCCAATTT
>CADBQC010000055.1 GCA_902796745.1 uncultured Pseudomonadota bacterium | reverse complement strand
TGGAGAATATTTCTAAGACTCTCGAAGGAAAAGGAATTCATGTTGCGGGAAAATACGGCATCAAAGCTACCGGCGGACTATTCTCAAAAAAGGTTGCTCCTGAAGATATCCAGAAGGCAATCGACTGGGCGAAGGTAATTATTGAAAAGAATCTTCAGTAATACTTCCGCTAAGGAAAACCTACAGATAAAGAAAAGAGCAGGGAGAAGGGAGGCACTTCGTAAGGAAGTCGCCTCCCTTGCGCTTTTGTAATCAGCCAGTATGGTTGAATTGCAGTGATCAATTATTGTTATAGAGGATGTAGCATAGTCTATGGTTAGAAAACTCAAATCCCAGGACTATAAACGAGATGGCAGTCATACGGTACCTTATCTTCGGGTAAACACTTTACGCCTTTGCCCACTTAACACCGAAATCCATTCGAGCCCTATTTCGACTTTTGATTTATATTTATTGTATGTTGTTATCAGAATAATCTACATCTTTGTTGTATAAAATGTTGCTTTTATAATGACCTTATGGTAGTAAGTACACCTTTATCCATCTCGTGAACCGTGTCACACAAAACATCAATATCTTCTGCTGAATGTGAAGCTATCAAAATTGTTTTGCCACTCGCTTTTAAGTCGAGCAAATAATTTCGCATATCTGCAACACCATCTTTATCTAAACCGTTCATAGGCTCATCAAGGATAAGAATATCAGGGTTTTCCATAATAGCTTGAGCGAGTCCAAGACGCTGGCGCATCCCCAATGAATATTTCCCAACGGCTTTTCGACTTTTGGGATCAAGTCCTACTTTTCTTATTGAATCATAGATTTCTTGCTTTGATATTTTTCCTTGAATATCGGCTAAGAATTTCAGATTTTTATATGCGTTATATGAAGGTAAAAATCCTGGCGTTTCAATAATGATTCCAACATTTTTCGGCATATCAAAATCTTTCTTTAGTGTTTGACTGTTTATTATAATCTGTCCGGATGATACAGGGACAAAACCGCATATGCATTTCATTAACATAGTTTTGCCACTACCATTTCTTCCTATTAATCCGTGAACCTTTCCTTTTTCAAACTCAATATTTATATTTGAAAGAACGATGGTGTCTCCAAATGATTTACTGACATTTTCAATTTTTATTGCCACACACATAATTACACCTCAACTACATCTTCAGTTCTCTATCAAAATTGTATCTTTTTGTAGAGTACATAATTATAACAAATAACACAAAAAGCATTATCGTATAGAAAGCTGTTATATAACCGTAGCTCGGAAGTCCGTCATTATATTTTAATTGTATATAGTTTAAGGTGCTCCAAGATATTGGAGAAATCATAACAAGTGAGGTTTGCTTTGCTGCCACAGCACTGAACACAAGCATAATTGACGCCAAAAAAGTTCCGCCACCCTTAATCTTCATATTAAATAAGAACACTACAAAGCCAAGAACAATACCTGAAATCCAAGAATGTAAAAAGGTGAACCACATCGCACTAACAGGGGAAAACATATTAATAACATCTTTTTCGGGACTAAATCCTAACTGAAATTTAGTTCCCATAGTTGTATTGGCAAGTGTATTCAGAATTTTACCCCATTCTCCTGTGAACTCTATACAGTCTAAATTTAATACAATAGAAAACGCCATAATAAAGGCAAAGTACAGAGCAGATGCAACGATAATATATAGCATTTGACAGAAGCACCATTTATTCCTACCCGATCTAATTAATACATAGAGTTGGTTTTTATCAATAAAAGGAGCATTACTGAAAATCAAAATCAAAGGGAAGAAGAACAGCATTTTGTTGTAATACTGCATATATAAAAATGGGAATATCCACGGCGATGATTTTACACCTGTGTAAATACAAATATCAGAAAGCCTTTTTGTAAGAGAATGAATGATGATTAACACAATAATTAGAGCTACCCATATTCGATAGTCGTATTTCAATTTTCTAAAATTCTGCAATACTATGGAAATAATAGATTTAAACCATTTCATTTCTACTCCTCCGTTTTACAAAATGTGAAAAAGTACATCCTGATATTGCCATTATTAAAATAAATACGCCCATTGTATAAAAGCAATTCAAAAAAGGAGATTTATCAAACACGGCAAAGCTATGACTCAAATTGTATAAATTTAAGTACGACGGTAAACCAAGTGTCATTTCTTCTAAAATATAACCAAAAATCAATGGCGAACCCAATGCAACATAGTTATCCGGAAGGATTGATGATAAGGTTAGCCCTACTATCGTCCACATTGTGGCATATAGTGAAAATACACCGACAATTAGTAATACATATAAGATAGGACTGTTTAACGCTATATCGCTATAAACACCTGAGGTTTCGTATGCTTGCGGAGGACAGAAAAACGAAACAATACCAAAGTAAGCAACCATTCCCACAAAGACCGCAGTAAATCCGGAAAGTGAACATACAATTATATTTGACCAAGCATAATTCCTTTCACTACTACGCACAATAAGCGATTTTATATAACCCGAATTGTAATCTTGACAATAGACCGTAACAAAAGGGATAGCTGCAAAGAAAACCATTACTTTTTTGAACATTCCCAAATGAATCATCAAATCAATGATATAAACTGAGTTTGTACCGTCACTGATATATTCACGAGAACTGACATAACACATTATTACTGTGGCAATAATTGAAGTGATATACCATTTTGATATAAAAGCCCTTTTTAGGTTTGATATAAATAAGCTCTTCATAAGACTACTATCCTCCAATGGAAACCAAAGGGACAGTTTCGCCGTTCACAGCACTAATTATTTTGGTATAATTTTGGTCTACTAAATTATCTTTTCCATCCACACTATCAGAGGCTGCATTTACATATTTTCCTTCAATAAACCAAACTGGTTCAATTTGCCACTCTGTGATATTGTCAAAATCATATCTTGTTATATAGGCAAGCTTAATCAGTGAAATTTCAATCTCTGTATCCATAATAAGATTTTCAAAAGAATCTTTAACGCTTTGAATAGCATCTAATGGAGAATAGGTATACGAATCTTGAACCGTGCATTTTACATCAAAAATGCCGGATACATTAAATGTAATCAACCCTTTTTTACCGTAAACAAAATAGACCTTTGAGGATGAGATCAATTCATTTTCACCATTAGCATTCATACATAACGAAGGAATATTTTGATAAAGAACCGGATATATCAAGAGATATGCTTCTTGTTCATCACTCCATTTATTGACTTTATTACCATATTTATCTCTTGCGTCATACTCATCTTGAAGGAAATTTACAGAAGCTGCATCCATTGAATAGATTTGTGGCTCTCCAAGAATATCATCAATCTCAAGCAAGGATATAACCTGATTTGCATTGTTTACAGCGTTACTTTTTTCAATTCCATCTATATTTTCATCACTGAACATCTTCTTTAGCGTATCTTCATATTTAAAGTTTTCATAGTTATCAAAATAATAAGCATATTGATATTCAGTTTCCATTTCTGTGTAATAGGATACACTACCTAAACCTAAATAGAATGTTAAATTGGAATCGTCATCAAAAGTGTAGGAGTAAAAAAGGTCATTAGGTCCGGTATTTTCTCCTGAAAATTCATCTACAACCTGACGTCCATTTGAAATTCCCGAAACAATGGTTTCTTTGTCCCAATTCAGCGGTTTTGCTGAAGCTATTGACACTTTTTGATTAATATCAAAATCAGCAGGGATATTTACATTGGCTTTAATTGTAAGTTTTTCAATATCCGTATCCTCAATGTACGTTGGGAATTTGCTTGCATCATTCTGATTATTTACCTCTGATGAGCTGTTTTCGGAGAAAGAAGAATTGGAATTGGGCTTATTTTCTGTAGTGGGAAAACAACCGGTCATCATAGCTGATACTAATATAACCAACATACATACGCTAATTATTTTTTTTATATAATATCTCATAACATACTTTACCTTTCTTTTTACACTTAATATCTTGAGATTTAATATTATGTTTTGATATAGAATCGTAATTTTTCCATAAATTAAACCTCCCGTATGATCTATAACCAAATCATACGGGAGGCTTGTATCGTAAGTTGCATCAATCTGTATCTAAATTGTATATTATAAAGCTGTTTTTCTAATTCTCTTTTATATCAGTTGGGATTCGTAAAATTCCAAACTCGGTATTATATTCTTTCATATCGTTTTTCTGTACCGATTCATTGGAATAATAATACTTAAATACTTACTTGTATCAATCTCTAATTTGCTCTCATAACAGTCATAATTAACAATAATAGAAACACACTTATTTTCTTTACTTTATTCATCTTCTTCACCGCCTTTTTTTAAAGTAAAGGAAACGGTAGTGCCATTACCTTTTTCACTTTCAAAAGAAAGCTCTGTACCGTGGAGTGTTGCAATCTCTTTGCACAAGGATAATCCAAGACCTGCACCACCAAATTTTCTTGAGCGAGATTTATCCTCACGGTAAAATGGTTCTGTTAATAGTTTAATGTTTTCCTTTGCAATACCTCTACCTTTGTCCTCGACAAAAACTCGAACAATATCATTTGACAATTTGCTATAAATTTTAACAGTACGGAGGGTGCCCCAACCTGCTTTTTTTGTTTAACGGATAAAAAGAAAAAAACCGCTGAGCTAGCTCAGCGGTGCTCAGCGGTGCAGAAGATATGGGATTTTCACGTCTGTCTGTTGCTTCCGTCTTTGGAATCTACTTTCGCATTATTCGATTCCGAGAAGCGAATTTACGGAGACATCCAGAATTTTCGCGATCGCAGCCAGTTCGTAATCAGTGACGAGGCGTACCTGGCCCTCGAGTTTTGACAGAGCGGAAGCGTTCATGTCAATCCCGTTTACCTGAAGCTGCGCCAGAAGCTCTTTCTGTTTCATTCCCTGTTGTTTGCGGATTTCTTCAACTTTTGCACCTATGATGTTTTTGTTACCGCGTTCTTGTTTGCGTAATCTCATAATTATCTAATCCCCTTTCGGCGATTATATTATAAGCAATTTTTGAGAAAAAAGCAAGAATTGATTATGATCTTTAAGAAATATTAAGAATTAGAATTATTATTATGAAT
>CADBQC010000054.1 GCA_902796745.1 uncultured Pseudomonadota bacterium | reverse complement strand
TGGGAGACTTCGAGCCATTCACTCGTGCCGATTACTTCACCTAAATGCGAAGCAAACTCATCATATGAATTGACAATAAGCTTTTCCATTGTTCGTCTTTCTTAATTTGAGTGCAAAGGTAAAGAAAAAAAATAGTATTAAGGAATTATTTATATACTTTAGAACAAAAATAATAGCAAATAGTACTTTTAGAACAAAAAAGAGAGAATTGCCGATGCAATTCCCTCTATGTGCTACGAATCAACGCTCTTCTTTAAGCCTCCACATTCTTCTTGCCTGAAAGCTTTTCCTTGATACGAGCCTTCTTACCCGTAAGCTTACGCAGATAGTAGAGCTTAGCGCGACGCACCTTACCAATCTTGTTCACCTCGATAGAATCGATGTTGGGTGAATTGAGTGGGAAGATACGCTCAACACCTACGGTGCCTGACATCTTGCGAACAGTGAAGCGCTTCTTGTCCTCGTGACCAGCAATCTTGATGACCACACCACGATACAACTGAATACGCTCTTTTGTACCCTCGATAATCTTGTAAGCCACTGTTACAGTGTCACCTGCCTTGAAATCAGGGAACTGCTTTGGTTCAGAAGCCTTCATGGCTTCCTCTGCCACTTTAATCAAATCTACTGCCATTGTTTTAGATTTTTAATAATTAAAGAGTTACAGCGAAGCATTCTCCTTTTCAGAATCATGAAATTCCCTATTCCAAGTCCTTGGGCTCTCTCCCTATCAGACAGCGGCTTCGCCAAAAACGGATGCAAAGGTAAGAAAAAATCAGGAATTTGGAATCAGGAATTTGGAATTATTTGTTGAAAAAGAGAAAAAAAACAAAAAGAAAGGATAGTTTGTCACCCAAATCTCATTAAACTTTTAAACTCTACACTCTCAACTATAACCAATAACCACTCAGCCCTAAACTCTAAACTCTAAACTCCACACCCCGTATGGCATAGTTAACGTTAAGGTTAGGGTTAAGGTCATCACCCCTCCCCTTACCGACAAAGGTATGGACTATTTTCAGAATGACCTTACGCTCACATGGTGGGTTACTACTCCACGACATGGAGAGGTGGAGAAACATATATCATTTCTTTTTCACGGGCAACACGTTAGAACTGGTTGCTTACAAATCATTTAAGTCCGAAACGCTTCAAAATTTTCGGCGAAGCATCTTCGTATCCAGCCGTTATCTTCTTGATCTCCTCTAAATCCGTTGGATTTATGTATCCTTTAGCCTTATCCTTTCCAAACAATTCCGAAAAGCGGCTTTTAGTTATCATCTTGAAGTCGGAGCAGTCCACATATCGGTCCGTTCCATTTAAGAAAACATTATCCTTTGCATGAATTTTATAATGGGCAGCCTTCCGTTTCTTTGGCAAATAAGAATTGATAGCGGTATCAATCAAAACAAAACCGATAGCATTACCTTCAGAATCATGCCCCAAAACAATGAAATATTTATTGCGTCCCTCATCACTCGGATTTTTACCCTTGACACCTTCTTCATCTCCAAGACGCATACGAAAAACAGCTCCCTCCACGGCTTGTGAAGCTGTTAGATTCTGCTTACTCGCTAACGATAAAAGATCCTGCAATTTAGCCATTTCCCTTCAGGAACGCATCTATTTCATCCTGTTCTTTCAGATATTCGACAAAACCATCGGAAGCCCCTCCAGCCTTTGCTATCTTATAAGGATTCATCGCTGAATTTTGAGCGACATCCCATGCCGCACGCCATGCTTCATCGTGCGACTTATCTGACAAATCCCATGGAGACATATCCTTATTCTCTGCTATAGATTTGTCAAGAGAAGCAATCTCCGCTTTACTCAACTCATCCATATCCGGTTCTTGGATAGCATCGAAAAAATAGTACAATTCAGCAGAGCCTGGCGTTACAGCATCAGCTATTATCCACAACAAACTGTCAGCACTGGCCTTCTCCTGTTTGGTGGCCAACTTCAAGGCATTATAAAGAAAAGACGGGACAGGTCCATGTTCCATGGCAATAAATGTATCATTTGTAATACGCTTGCCATACATTGCATAATGTTCCTTCTCAGCAAAATACAAGATTTTGAAAAGATGGATATAGTCCGTTGCCCCACATTTCTTCAATATATAGAGCATAACAGCTTTCAATTTTTCAACATTACACCTGTCCATAATAGCGTGACCTTTTCTATTTTTAATTTGCAAAAGTAACTATTTTTTCGCTACGCACGATGGCATTTAAATAAATTTAACCTTTAGTTCATTGCTCATTTGTTCGAATCACTTCAAGACTCCTTCGAATGTTTACGATTGATTTTCAAAACTTGCAAACGTCCGAACATTGGCACAAAACTGTTCAAGTCACACATCAACTCTCAACTG
>CADBQC010000053.1 GCA_902796745.1 uncultured Pseudomonadota bacterium | reverse complement strand
TCCATCTCCAGTATCTCAATGTTCTTTATTGTTTCTGCAACAGTGGCTATTGCGATTAATTCCTTTAAAATTTTAGAATAATTTCTGATCCATTTTATTATTAACGAATTTTGAACGCCTTCTAGTTTATCCCAAATACACTTTTGTTCATACTGTATCTTTGTTCATTTTCTCTAGTAGTATGTTTACCTTTTACTGCCCAATCTTTGCGTAATTCTTCGCCCCCACAATGTCTACATTTTACCATAAATTTATCTCCATTTTGCTATATCTGATTCAACTTCTACCATACTTTTTCCAATCTTACTATATTTGATTAGGAATACTGAAATTGATGTGCGCTTTTTTGAGCAGTTTGTGTAGTACAATTTGTAATGAAATTTGAAGACGGCTCACAAATATTGTACACTTCATAAAAGTTTACGCATTTAACGAGTGGATAAATGATGCGAGCGGTCGTTGGGTATTGTATTTTTCTCATCGCTTCTATATTTTTATCAGAAAAATCGAACATAAGATGGAAACGAAACTGGAAACCCGTTTTGTTTGGCATTCTACTTCAGCTTTTGGTAGCTTTCGCATTAACCAATATCCCAGCTTGCGTCTCGACAATTGAGTGGATTGCAAGGGGAGTGATGAAACTTAAAGACGCGACCATCGAAGGAACGAAATTTTGCTTTGGCTATATCGGTGGAGGCGAATTGCCATTTGAAGCAAAAGAAAACAGCAATACCTTTGTTTTCGCATTCCAGGTTCTACCGACCATTATTTTGGTCAGCACTCTGGCTGCTACTCTAAGGTATTTAAGAATTTTGCCAATTATATCTAATATTCTTGGATACGTTTTTAAGCTTGTGTTTAATGTGAAGTCGTACATCGGTATGGTAGCTGTTGCAAAAATTTTTGTTGGGCAACTGGATGCTCCGCTTTTAATAAAAAACAAATTAAATACTTTGCCGAAATCAGAGATGTTTGTTGTTTTAACGTTAGCTTTCGCAACAGCTTCTGCTGCAGTTATGCCGATATATTCAAGTGTTATAGAACCGGTTTGTCCCGACGCTTTAAAACACATTATAATTTCATCGGTATTGGGCGTAATATCTGCTCTCATTGTTACATCAATAGCTATGCCTAGCGATGATGGCGATGCAAGCCATATGTCAATAAAGGAAAAATCCGAACATACTGGTTTTATGGATGCGGTTACAAAAGGACTATCAGATGGCTTTACTGTCTGGTGGTGCGTGGTTGGTTCTCTTATTGGGACTGTGGCACTGATCGCGTTGATAAATTACCTTCTCGATTTATTGCCCAATTGTGCAGGAGAACCAATTACTTTGCAACGAATATTCGGAATATTCATGTACCCATATGCTTGGCTAATGGGAATACCTTCGCAAGACATAACTGCTGTATCTCAGATAATAGGTACACGTTTGGCTGTAAACGAAACTATAGCATTTTTCGATTTAGCAAAAGTCGCGATATCCCCTGAAAGCGTAGTAAAGACCATATATGCCATAAATAATTTTGGAAACTTCTCTGCTATTGGAATCACAGTTGCAGGATTATCTGCAATAGCTCCAGGGCATAAGCATATTTCAAGTATCATTGGGAAAGCTTTTATTGGGGGCTTTTTGGCGACTGGATTAACCGCGACAATAGCAGGAATATTCTTTTAAAGACGAGGCGGTAATTTTATGATAACGAAGGAATTTTTACAGCATCCCGACGCTTGGCGAAATGAAGAGATATATAAAGAAATATATGCATACTCGGTGGCCAATCCCGAGGGATATTGGAAAGCACAGATAGATACGTTATCTTGGACAAAAGTCCCAACGATAACTATGCAAAAGGGAGAAAAAGGGAAAACGCTGTGGTTTCCTGATGGGAAAATCAATGCTTGCTACAACTGTGTTGATCGCCATGCTTTAAAGCATCCAGAAAAGCCGGCGATTATTTGGCAAAGCGAAGATATCGATAAGTTTGAAATAATAACGTACAAGCAATTGCGAAATAATGTTTGTAAGTTTGCGAATTTGTTGAAAAAACACGGGTTAACGCGTAATGATTATGTAACTGTATATATGCCGATGGTTCCTGAGGGAGTATATGCGTGCCTTGCATGTGCTAGATTGGGAATACCATATACCGCTGTTTTTGCAGGATTTTCACCCAGCGCTGTCGCATTGCGAATGAACGATTGTAATTCAAATTTCATTATAACTTGCGATGGAAATGCAAGAGGCGGGAAAATCATCCGTCTAAAGGATAATATCGATAAAACGCGGAAATTGTGCAATCAGAAAATAAAAGCACTTATAGTGCGACGACAGAATATTGATATAACTTGGGATGATGATCTGGATATTGACTATTACAAAGAAGTTGACAATATGTCGACTGAATGCGAAATTGCAGATACTGATGCAAATTCTGAGTTGTTTATTCTCTATACCTCTGGCTCAGTCGGAAAACCGAAGGGCATAACGATGAGTACTGGTGGTTTTTTGTTGTTTTCGAGCATAACAGGGAAGTATTTCTTCAATCAATTTGATGATGAAATATTTTGGGGTTCTGGAGATATCGGCTGGATGGGAGGTCACGCATACGCCTTATACGCGGCGTTGTGCAACGGTGTAACCTCGGTATTCTATGAAGGAATTCCAACATATCCACGAAAATCTATTTTCTGGGAAATAATCGATAAACATAAGATAACCTCGTTTAATACAGCACCAACGGCACTGCGAGCTATGATGAAAAATGCCGAAGAAACATTAGCAAATACATCACGCGATTCGTTGAAATATCTCGGTGTTTTTGGAGAAATATTAAACAGAGACGCTTGGTATTGGTATTTCAATGAAGTTGGAAAAGGACGATGTCCGATAGTCAATATGTGGGGGCAAACAGAACTTGGAGGCGTACCTACCGCACCACTAAGTTGTCTCGAAGACATGAAGACCTATGGGCATATCGGACGACAGTTCTTCGGATGTAAGTTGATTTTAAAAGACGATGACGATAATGATATAACAACTCCGGAAAAGCCAGGTGCAATGTTTATAAAATATCCATTGCCAGGAATGTTAATCAAAATATTTGGTTCTGAAAATGCATTAGAGAGAACTTATTATTCGCAATCGAAAGATGACGTTTATTGCACTGGCGATGAAGCGTATTTTGACTTTGACGGAAACTTCTGGGTAACCGGACGTATAGACGACGTCCTCAACGTTTCTGGGCACAGGATAAGTCCAATCGAAATAGAGGAAGTTATAGCTGGTTCCGAAGTTGTTGCGGAAGTTTCTGTTGTTGGATATCCACATGAAATAAAAGGAGAAGGGATATACGCATTCGTCGTTCTTAAAAAAGAAATTACGGAGGAACAGCGAAATAATGCTAAAGCGATGATAGCGGAAAGGGTGAAAAATATAATCAGTCCAATAACTCGTCCAGATGTTATTGCTATAGTCAACGATTTACCGAAAACGCGCTCAGGCAAGATTATGCGTCGAATACTGCGTAAGATCGCTGCACACGATATTGAGGATTTTGAAGACCTTACCACCATATCAAACCCTGACTGCATACAAGATATAATAGAGAGGATAGGACAAAAGGCTTAGCATATTCTGTTACTTTTTATATGCTCGACAAACTCTCTAATTGCCTGTCCTCTGTGGCTAATTTTGTTTTTTTCTTCTAGTGTAAGTTCAGCAATGTGTTTCCCGCTTGGCAACAAGAAGATTGGATCATATCCATGCCCATTTTGACCACGAAGTTCAAATGCAATGCGTCCTCCAAGATGTCTTTCGAAAAAATGTTCATTCCCTTCTTGATCGATATAACACAGACATGTAGTAAAATGGCAGGTGCGCTCAGACAAATCAGCAATATTTTTCATTTTATCCAACAAAAACAAACATTTTTCCGTATCAGTTTTATTTTCTCCAGCATATCGAGCCGAATATACTCCTGGTTCACCATTTAGAGCATCCACACATAAACCGGAATCATCTGCTATAACTGGTTCATGTATCAGCTCATACACTGCCCTTGCCTTTAGCAAAGCATTTTCTCTAAATGTCTTGCCCGTTTCCTCAGTATCGATCCCTATCCCAGCTTCCTTTTTCGATAAAATATCTACATCCCTCAAGAAGCATAAACTTTCCTTTATTTCAGCAATCTTTCCTCGATTATCACTACAAATGATAATTTTTCGTCCAATCATAGATATAGTCCTAAACATTATTTTTGTCTATAGTATCATTTTTAACTTGCTATTCACAAGTTATAACCTTTTGCGGGATTGACAAACAGATAAATAAAAAGCATATTAATTCTTCTGTAAAGGATGATTAGATGAGCCAAGTATGTTGGAAACCCCTAAAGTTTGCGGATGTAAAGGATTGTAGAAAGCGGGAGTTATTGAATTACAAACAGCGGTATAGATGTAAGTAAAATCTTCTGAATAAGATAGGAAGCATACTGTAGCGCCGTATTGAGAGGGGATATAGATTTCGAAGAATTGCGAGAATTATGAGTAGCATTTTCAATAAAAATTATCGATATCAGACTATAATGAATTGAATAAAAAGGGCTGGATTAAAGGTTTTGTCCGAGAAAACAAAGCAGGACAAAGTAGAGGCCTGGGGGATGAGTAAAAGTATAGACTGATGTTGATAGGAAGATATGCGCATTAGTGCCTTTGAAGTAGGGGCTGGAAAAGCTTCAGTAAAAAAATAATCTAAACATTGTCTGTACTGATGGAAATTTTGCTTATAAAGAGATAAAAATATCTAATAAATATGTAGTGAGCAAATCGGAGACTTGCTTAGTAGAAAGTTATAATTCAGTATTACGATACTATCTCGTTCGATTGCATCGAAAAAACAAGTGTTACAGTAAATCTATACAAATGTTAGAATTCTCAATTGCCCTGTTTCTGCATAGCAGAGAACTTTTTTCTTAATTTGATTGTCAATCCCCTATACACACTTTGGTTGATTGGCGGAGTTTTGTTTGGTATAATGTAAGCATATTGGTATATTTTTGAAAAAATGTCAGAGGCTGATAGATTATGAATAAGGCTACAAAGTTGTTTTTGTTTTCAGCGTTTATCGCTGTTGCTGGAATCGCCACCTATAAATTTATGGGGGATACCAAAGCTGAAAATTCCGATAAGGTCGAAAAAAAATCTAGTGAGAATTCTCAACAGGAAAAACAAAATAACAAAGAAGAAAAGGTTGAGCTTTCAGATAAGTTGAATTCTCAGACAGTGCAGGAGACGAAGAAAAACGGCAAAACTGTTGTTTTGTTTAAGGATGGAACAACCATAACTGATCAAGAGATTAATAAAGAAATAGAAGGGATTCCTGAGCAACTTTCTGCCAAAATGTCTTTGGCTGAGATTAGATCATTTCTTGCTTGGAAAAATGCTTATAAAAAAGTTGTCACTGAAGCAGCATTGCGTTCTGGAGTTACTAGATCGAAAGAAGTGAGTGACCTAATTGAGAAGAGAAAAAAGACTGTGGCCGGATTTATGCTTCTTGACGATAAAGCAAAGGAATTAATGACATTTGATGCCTTGAAGGCGAATTATGATAAAGTCTGGGACAAAAATTTTAAAGGTACCAAGGAATTTTCGCTTATTGCAATTACCACTAGCGACAAAAGTTTAGCAAATACAATAAAGGACAATGCTAAGGATGAAGCAAGTTTAAGAAAAATTCTTGATGCAAATGTAGCAAAATTAAAACAGAGGGATTTGGATTCTCGACCTCAAGGTATGTTCCCTCCGGAGATTACTACTGCTGTTTTGAAGCAGGGGGCTAAAACGGTAGTGGGTCCTTTTGAATTAAAGGGTTCGTTTATGCTGTTCTATGTAAAAGCAGTGAACGATGCGAAAAAGAGGGAATTCACTGAGGAATTTGCGGAAGAGTATAAAAAGTCGGCCGCTCGCGATTTTATAAAAGAATACACTCAGACATTGTATAAAAAGTATGGTGTAAAAATAATGGATGTGAATGGCAAAGTTGTTGATTCATTTGCTATTGTTGAGGAGAAAGCAACTGATAAGGAAAAAGAGAAAAATTTGGTGAACTTGTCTAAGTTGCAAGATGATGCAACTTTGGCAACATACGATACAGGTAAGATCACTGTCAAGGATTTAAAGGAATTTTATAAGGTAGATACACTTTTAGATCAGACGTTCATATCAATGGCAAAGCAGTTTAATATAAGTGTTGATAAGGTCGTCGTGTATGCAACAAAACTTGTTATGGATGATCTCTTGTTGTCGAAAGAAGTTGAAGCAACTGGATATGACAAAGAACAACGTGTTATCGATAAAATGAATGAAGTGGGCAATATGGAAGCACAACACGCATATTTCAAAGAGCGCGTAAAGGTCAAAACTGAAGATATCAAACGTGCTTATGACAAATTCATAAAATCGATACCAGAAGAGGATAAAAATGATAATGAAATATCGGTTAAATTGGCATTTTATGACACTCGTGAGGATGCTGTCTCAGCGTTAAAGGCAATAAACTCAGGTGAAGAAAAATTTGGTTCGGTTTACAAGGAAAAGTCTGCGAAAAAAGAGGCTATTGATCTTGGATATGTAAAGAAACGTGGAACTTCGCCTGATTTGTGGACTTTACTTAAGACTGGAGCTTCCGGCGCTTGTATAAAACAGATAGTGGAGATGGATGGATCTCAGTTCGGGATGGATGGCAAGAACTATGTTCTGATATACATAGCTGATAGGCGACCTGTACAGCTCCCATCTTTGTCAAATGAAGCGGAGAGACCATATTTCCAGAGATTAGCTGAGAGAGACAAAGCTGTAGATTTGGCTCGTACGATTTTAGTCAATGGAATACAATCGATAGAAAACAAAAAGATGGAAGAGCTGATAAAGCAAAATCCGGAGTACGTAAATAGAATGATTTCGGTGCTTATGGGATACGCCGGATAATATACATGAAGTTGAAACTCATGAATAAGCCGAATGGAATTGAACTAAATCAATCGATTGAGCGGTTTCGAGAAGATTTGCTTCTAGGGAAGCAGGTCTTCTCAGAACCAAAGATGGTAGCTTGTTTTGGCGGGAGTTCAATACGAGACGATACTACATATAAGAATGACGCCATAAAATTGGCAGAGATGTTGGCACGTAAAGGTATCTCGCTGGTTACTGGTGGTGGTTCCGGAATAATGAGCGCTGTGAACAGGGGGGCATATGACGTTGATCCTAAAAAGTCGTTCGGATTGCGAGTGCATGCTATAAATGAAGAAACGCAGGAAAGAACTACCGCGGTTCCACAAGAAAATTTACATGATTTTAATTCATTGGCAATAAGACTGTTAACTTTAATAGGTTGCAGTGATGCAATAGTATTTTTTCCAGGCGGTTTTGGAACCTTAGAAGAAGTGTTTTCACTGCTGGTAAGAGTTAGGTTACACTTGATGGAGAGAATGCCGATATATTTCTATGGGAAAAGATTTTGGACAGGATTAATCTCATGGATGGCGTCTGAAGTCGTGGAAGTTGGGGCGATAAAACAGGAAGATTTGGGGCTATTTAACATCGAAGATAATATTGAGATTATAGCGAAACAAATAATTGATAAGTTGGGATAATATGCAGGGATGGCAACTATGAAGATGAAATTGGATGAAGCTGTTTTTGATAAATTAGCAGAAATTTTAAAAAAACATGAATTGAGTGAAATAGAATACAAAGATGATGATGTAAAAATTAGATTAACAAGAGGATTGGTAACACAAGAAGTTCCTAGACTGAAAGAAGTGCATGAATTACAACGAGATCCACTACCGATGGAGTCCACGCCTGCGCCCGCACCAAAAGAGATTAATAAAAATTGGTCTGAGCACCATGGGGCAGTGAAATCTCCTATGGTCGGGACATGCTATCTGGCGCCTGAGCCTGGAGCTCAGAATTTTGTGGCACTTGGAGACATGGTGCAAAAAGAGCAACCTTTATTGATCATAGAGGCTATGAAGGTTATGAATTTGATTAAAGCTCCGAGAGATGGCAAGATAGTACATATAGCTGTTTCGAACGCAGAACCGGTAGAATACGGTCAGTTGCTAGTTGTCATTGAGTGATGATGTTCAAGAAGATTTTGATAGCAAATCGAGGAGATATCGCAATAAGGGTTCTTAGAGCCTGCAGAGAAATGGGGATAAAAACTGTTGCAGTTCATTCGGTTGTAGACTCTTCATTAATGCACGTTAAGTTCGCTGATGAGAGTGTTTGTATCGGAGGAAACAGATCGGCAGATAGCTACCTAAATATCTCTGCCATCTTGAGTGCTGCTGAAATAACTGGAGCTGATGCCATCCATCCAGGAGTAGGCTTTTTATCTGAGAATGAAAAATTTGCTACTATGGTTGCTGGACATGGCATGACTTTTATAGGCCCTTCTCCTGAGCATCTTAGAATGATGGGAGATAAGATTGTTGCCAAAAAGACTATGTCAGAGCTTGGAATTCCTGTTGTGACTGGTTCCGATGGTGAAGTGAAGTCTGTAGAAGAAGCAAAATCAATAGCAAAACAGTCCGGTTATCCAGTTTTATTCAAGGCCGCGTCCGGTGGTGGTGGCAAGGGAATGAAAGTTGCGAATTCGCCTGATGAAATAGAAAACGCTTATAAAATGGCAAAAGCTGAAGCGAAGGCTAATTTTGGTGACGATTGTGTCTATATGGAACGCTATCTTGCTCATCCACGTCATATTGAAATTCAAATTTTGGCTGACGCATATGGTAATGTTGTTCATTTAGGAGAGCGAGATTGTTCTATTCAGCGAAACCATCAGAAATTGCTTGAGGAATCCCCATCTGTTGCACTGTCTAATGAGCAACGTAAACAGATTGGAGAAATAGTGACTAAAGCTGTTAAAAAGCTTGGTTATGTCGGAGTTGGCACCCTCGAATTTTTGTATGAAGGTGGCGAATTTTTCTTCATGGAAATGAACACTCGTTTACAGGTGGAACACAGCGTAAGTGAAGAAATTACCGGCATTGATTTGGTGAAAGAGCAGATCAGAGTAGCTGCTGGTCAAAAGCTGAATATAAAACAAGAGGATATAAAATTCTCTGGGCATGCGATAGAATTCAGAATCAATGCCGAGGATTCGAAAACGTTTATGCCTTCCCCTGGACGAGTTGCAGAGCTGTATTTCCCAGGCGGAAATGGAGTGCGAATTGACTCCCATATATATCGCGATTACGTCATTCCGCCGTATTATGACAGCTTGATTGCAAAAATAATCGTGCATGCTTCAACTCGAGATGAATGTCTAGCAAAGGCGAGATGTGCCTTGGATGAGCTGGTAATAGAAGGCGTTTCGACGACAGCGGAGCTTCACAAAAAGTTGTTGCTCAACAAAGATATAATTGCCGGTGATTTTGATATTCACTGGCTTGAAAATAATTTACAAACTTTAACGAAAGGAGAAACATCATGAATGTTATGACATCAGATTTACTATCTGAAATAGATTTTATCGAACACGGCTTTTTCGACCGGATGGATGGAGAGAGTACGGGGTCGTATGAATCGTTGAACGTCGGAATTGGACGTGGCGATGATGATGAAGTGGTTATTAAAAATCGCCAAAAGGTAGCAGAGCATTTTGGTGTCCCTGTTGAGAATCTAGTTATACTCAATCAAAAGCATGGGGATACGGTGCATGTCATTGATGCAAAAAACAAAGATAAATATCTGTTTAAAACTGTTGAACAGGCACTTAAAAATGAGGGTGACGCAATAGTTACGAATGAAAAAGGAATACTTATAGGAGTAAATACTGCTGATTGCGCGCCAATTTTGCTCTGTGATAAGTCAGCAAAATATATAGCCGTAATACATGCGGGCTGGCGTGGTTCAAATGGAAAAATAATTGAAAATACTTTGGAAAAAATGAAATCCTTGGGATGCAAAAACATTGTTGCTTGTATCGGAGCCTGTCTGCAACGTTTACACTTTGAGGTACAAAACGATATTGAATTTAATGTTGATCGTAAATACATATCCTACATGGATGACAAAACTTTATTTGACATGCAGTTACAAATATTGGAAAAATTGTTGGCTAATGGGGCAAAATCAGTAGCCAAAATGGATATAGACACCTACTCTAATCTAAATTACTTTAGTAAACGCAGGATAGGTGATCAAACTGGAGTTCAATTTTCAGGTTTGATGCTTAAATAATGGTTGTTCTACGCCCACAATCTAAGCAAAGCAATCTGAAGCGCGCACTGTAAGACCTCAGGAACTTCGCTATGGCTTTCAACTAAATATGGTACAATCTACCATAAAGAGTATTTAGAACAACTTATATGGCTTTTTCTGGCACTAAAAGGCAAGCATATATAAAAAATTTCTTAATGCTTGCACTTGCAGTGTTCTTCACATTAACTTATGTTTTATACAGATGTCGTCCAAATCATACCAGTATAAAAGTTCTCGTAATTCTGGTTTATGTTGATGTAGCATTGCTATTTTTGTTGTCATTCTTTGTATGGCAACAAATCCGAGCTGTGATTGCTTTTAGACAGGCAAAGAGCGAAGGACATAAGTTGTATAGACAAATAATTTATTTATTTTCTGGTATTGCTGTTATTCCTTCGCTTTGTGTTTTTATTTTTTCTATGTTGTTTTTTAACATTGGCATAGAAAATCTATTCAAAAACCCAATAAAGAACGCTACAGCAAGCTCAGAAGAGGTGATAAAAATTTATCTCAATGAGGTAACAAACACTCTCGAAAATTTTGTTACAAAATTAGGCAAACAGGTAGAATCTTGTATTGATGAATTTCTAATTGACTCGCAAAGTATAAATTCGCTACTTGCAGAAATGACAAATTCGAGCAAAATAGATGTATCGGTTATACAAATCCTTGATAATAATTTAGTTAAAACAATTGCAGAAACGCAGTTTGCCATTCCGGAAGCATATGAGCAATTTACAGAGAGCATAGCTTCATTGGACAAGGATGATATGCTAACGTTGGAGTTTAACAATTTTATATTCACTGCACTCGTTGTTAATCGTGATTTAGGCATATGTATTGTTGCTTCATTGCCAATTGATCTTGATATATTAGAACACAGGCAAAAAATTATGCGAGCAAATGCAGAATATTCGAATTTGTCGTTATTCAGAACTAACATAAAAATTTCGTTTATGATGTTGTTTTCTATTCTTTCTGTATTTCTACTATTGGTAGCTATCTTGACTGGAGTCGTGTTTGCGAAACGGACGGTGCGACCAATAAACAAACTGGTAATTGCAGTAGACAATCTTAATTTAGACAGTGTGATTGACACGCTTAGAATAGAAACACCAAACAATGAATTGAGGATTTTAGTTAACACATTTAACGCGATGATAGATCGAATAATGCAACAAAATAAACAGATAATTACCGTGAATAGACTAAATGCTTGGCAAGATATAGCCCGCAAAATGGCACATGAAATAAAAAACCCATTAACTCCAATTCAACTATCTGCTGAAAGAATACGAAATAAATATCAGAAAGAAATAGTAAGCAATCCAGAGGTATTCAATAATTGCATAGAAACCATCATTCGCCAGGTCAAAAGCATTGGGAATTTGGTCACTGAATTTTCGAATTTTGCCCGAATGCCCAAACCTAAGATAGAGCGAGTTGATATAGTTGCACTGATAAAGCAATCAGTCTTAATTCAATCTAATGCTCACAAAAATATACAATTTATCCAACACTATGGTTTAGCGGAATATCTTTGCTATATAGATCCTTCACAAATTAACCAAGTTATACTAAATTTAATTCAAAATGCAGTTAACTCAATAACTGAAAATAATGCAAAAACTAATACATTTATTGGATGTATTATGGTAACTTTCGGAGTTAATGATGAAACTATATTTATATCAATAGAGGATGATGGTATTGGGTTTTCCGATTTAGCTATGGAGAAAGCATTCGAACCATATTTCACCACAAGAGAAAATGGAACTGGTTTAGGGCTCGCTATCGTAAATAAAATTGTTTTAGACCATGGTGGGAAAATAATCCTCGGGATCTCACAAGAATTAGGGGGAGCAAAGGTTTTACTTAAAATACCTTGTGAGTATATGAAAATAACAGGAGAAAGTGATGGCATATAATATTCTTGTAGTCGATGATGAAGCTGATATAAGGGAGCTAGTTTCTGGGATACTCGAGGACAGCGGTTATAAACCTAATGTAGCCGGCTCATATATTGAAGCTAGTGAAATGATAAAAAAGTTGCCTCCCAATCTAGTACTCTTAGATGTTTGGCTAAGAGATGGAGAGAGAGAGGGAATGCGGCTTTTGGAGCTAGTGAAGAAGAACTACGAATATATCCCCGTTATAATGATGAGTGGGCACGGAACAATTCAAACAGCAGTAACAGCCATACAGCTGGGAGCGTATGACTTCATTGAAAAACCATTTGATTCTGCGAGATTGTTGACATCAATTACAAAAGCTATAGAAACAAATCAGTTGCAAATGGAAAACGCCGATTTAAAAGTAAAAGCGAGAGTTTCAGATGGCATCATAGGAAAGTCTCCGAATGCTCAAAATGTGAGAAATTTGATAAATAGAGTAGCTTCATTGAATGGTCGTTGCATAATTCTTGGAACAACGGGCTCAGACAAGGAAACAGTTGCCAGAGAAATCCACAAATTATCATCAAGAAGCAAAGCACCATTTTGTGCTATAAATTGCCAAGCTTATGGCTTACGACAATTGGAAATTGAAGTGTTTGGGACAGAGGTTGGAAATTTTGATGATAAAACGATAAAAAATAGCCTGTTGGAAAAAGCGAATGGGGGGACATTATTTATCGACGAATTGGTATATACATCATTGGAATTTCAACAAAAGCTTCTATCTGTGCTCAAAAAAGATAGCTTTAATCGGATAGGCTCGAGCGAGAGTATACCACTCGATGTACGTATAATTGCTGGCTTACCTTTAGATATAGAAAATTTAATTAAGGATGGAGAATTTAGTGAGGAGTTGTATTATCGCTTAAACGCAAATGTGATAAAAATCCTACCATTAGTCGACAGGAAAGAAGATATACCATACCTTATAGAGTACTATGTAGGGCAAGCTGTAAAATCTCATAATATGCGCCCAAAAAGATTTTCAAGCGATGTAGTTATTTTTCTAAAAACACTTCCATGGAATGGAGATGTTCTGCAACTCAAAAATACTGTTGATTGGATTCTGACTTTTGTAGATGCAACAAATAAAGAAAAAACACTCATAGAATTGGAAGATTTGCCACAGGACATAATTGAAGGAAAGATGAATCCAGAAGGTAATGCTTCATCTATCATCAGTATTTCAAAAAACGTGAACAGAAATTTTGATGAACAGGCAAATGATGATATTCAAACTCAACAAACACCGGATAATAATGATTTATGTATCTCTGTGCATTCTGAATTATCAATAAAAGAAGCAAGAGAAATGTTCGAAAAAGCGTATTTTATAGCGCAACTGAAAAAATTTGATGGAAATATTTCACAGGTAGCGAAATTTGTTGATATGGAACGTTCGGCTCTGCACAGAAAACTAAAAGCGCTAGGTATAGCTGATTCTAAGGCGTTTAAGAAAATTAATGGAGCCCTATGAATATAGTAGTTTTAGGCGCAGGTAGAGTAGGCTTTAACGTAGCAAAAGAACTGTCTTTGAGTGAAAATGACGTCTCAATTGTCGATATCTCCAAGACTGCTTTGGCACAGGTATCTGAAAGACTTGATGTAAAGCCAGTGTTTGGGCATGCATCTGACATATCTGTGCTGAAGGAAGCGGGCATAGAAAATGCAGATATCGTCGTTGCAGTGACTGCATTCGATGAAATAAATATGACTATTTGCCAAATTGCTGATTTTATGTTCAATGTCCCCGTAAAGATTGCTAGGATTGGTAGAAAATCATATTTTGATGGATACGACCTTTTTGAAAACGAACGATTTCCGATTGATTTCGTTGTTTCACCTGCGTTGGAAGTAACAAAGATGGTGCGTCGAATAGTATCTGTGCCGTGTACTATTGATGTTGTTTCGTGCATAGAGAATAAGATCAGAGTTATCAGAGTTATTTGCAAAAAAGGTTCACCGATTATTGATATTCAATTAAAATACATTCAAACTGTCGACCAAAACTCCACAGTAGCAATTCTCGTGATAAAACGAGCAGAACAATGGTTTATTCCGAATAAAAATGACATCATGCATCCTGGCGATGAAATCTATTTTGCCTGTTCTGCTAAAAATATTCGAGAAGCTATGGCGTTATTCGGTTATTCAATTGACAAGCCATCGAACGTAATTTTTATCGGAGGAAATGAAATCTGTGAAGAAGTAATTAAAAATATAGCATCGAATGATATTGCTATAAAGGTTATAGAAAATGATCTGGCACGGGCAGAAAAATTGTCCGATGCACTGAGTAATGTCGAAATTCTGCATGGCGATCCGCTGAATTCTGAAATTCTTGCGATTTCAGGGATACGAAACGCCGAAGTAGTTATTGCTGTAACTAATGACGATAAAATCAATATTCTTTCAAGCCTGCTTTCAAAAAAGCTTGGTGCGAAGAGGGTCGCAACAATTTTAAATGACTCTTCATATGCTGACATTCTTTATTCACTGGGAATAAATTCTATTCTAGATTCTAGAATGGCTACCGTTACAAAAATTTTGCAATATATTCATGAAGGAAGCGTCGAAGATATACTATCGCTTGACGACGCTAAAATCGAAATTTTAGCTTTAAATGTGTCAGAAGATAGCTATGCAGTTGGAACATTGACTGACGATATAATAATCAAAAATGAAGCATACATTCCTGCAATAGTTCGAGGAGAACAATTATTTATGTTACCGAAACACTTTCTCCTAAATGCGGGAGATAAAATTTTGTTCGTGGCACGGAAGGATGCGGTTGATAAGATATTAAAAATATTCCGGGATAAACCTAAATACCTATTATGAAAACCTTAACCAAGGATGCACTAAAAAATTTAGCAATAGGTTACAATGTCTCATATCGTGAAACTTTGTTGCTTTTAGCGCATATCATAAATGACGAGCACTCCCATCTATTTTTTGAAAAAACATATGATATCTCGGCAGATGATTACCAAAATTTGCACTTATTCTTATCTAGACGAAACAAAGGTGAACCAATAGCAAAAATTTTCGGAAGAAAGGAATTTTACGGATTTAGTTTTAAAACAACAAAAGACACCCTTGATCCTCGCCCTGAAACAGAATTGTTAATTGATTTATTTAAAAAATATCATTTAGATAATTCTCAGCATTTACAGATTTTAGATTTAGGCGCAGGAACAGGATGTATCGGAATTACTTTATTAAAGTTTTTTCCTAACGCTGTGTGTTGCTTTTCGGATATGTCTGCGAAAGCCTTAAGCATAACCCAAGAAAATGCGACAATGCATCGAGTGCTTGATCGCTCAGAATTTATTCTTAGCAATTGGTTCGAAAACATTGATAAGAAATTTGATGTCATCATCTCAAACCCACCATACGTCGCAACAAGCTATGAACTTGATCGAGAAACTATGTATGATCCTGAAATAGCTCTTTTTGCAGGAAGTGATGGGATGGATGCTTACAGAAATATATTGCCAAATGCTCCAAAATATCTAAATTCTGAAGGGGCTTTGCTCTTGGAAATTGGATATGACCAGGCAGAAAAAATTAAACAAATACCTTCCGAACTAAAATTAGCGCGTATGGAAAAGGATCTCGCAGGGATAAGACGCGCTTGTATTTTTCGCTTCTTTTAGTCTTTCTTATGCTGATAGTTCCTCAATGATGGACAACTCATTTTAGGTTAAGTACAATGGTAGTTGCTACAGGTTCTCTAGAGAAGCTCAAATGCAACATTACGTCGTTTTAAGCAGGAAATATCGACCGAAAGATTTGAATGATCTGATAGGTCAAGACGTTTTAGCTAAATCATTGCGCTCGTGTCTAAATACCAAAAAGGTGCCTCATGCTTTTTTGTTTCATGGCATTAGAGGCGTTGGTAAAACAACCACAGCACGCATCTTAGCTCGATGCTTGTGTTGCACAG
>CADBQC010000052.1 GCA_902796745.1 uncultured Pseudomonadota bacterium | reverse complement strand
GCTGGATATTTCATTGTTGACAATGGTTGTGTGAGCCAAATCAAAAAAGATTACAAAGAAATCAAGCCGGATACAGATGGAGAAGGATTTTTACTGTATGAAAAAATCTGTTAATATGAAGGAGCATTAGCTTGACTTCTTCCCAACGCAGATATGATGAGTAATATTCGCAACTTTTCTATAATAGCTCATATAGATCATGGAAAATCTACGTTAGCCGACAGAATTATAGAGATTTGTGGCGGCTTAGAGAAGCGCGAAATGAAGGCGCAAATTCTCGATTCTATGGATATAGAACGTGAGCGAGGAATTACCATAAAAGCACAAACAGTTCGCCTAAAATACACTGCACAAGATGGTAATGAATATATTCTGAATTTGATCGATACGCCGGGACATGTTGATTTCGCATATGAAGTTAGCAGATCGCTTAGTGCATGTGAAGGCTCCGTTCTCGTCGTTGATGCCACTCAAGGCGTTGAGGCTCAGACTTTGGCAAATGTGTATCACGCAATTGATGCAAATCATGAGATAGTTATAGCTTTAAACAAAGTTGATTTGCCTGCAGCTGATGTTGAAGCTGTCAAAATGCAAATCGAAGATGTTATAGGTCTCGATACAAGCGAAGCGATACCAATATCCGCCAAAAGCGGTCTGGGTGTTAAAGACGTTTTGGAGGCTATTGTACACAAGTTACCGGCACCGATGCAATCGACTTCCGATAAGCTTTGTGCGCTTTTGGTCGATAGCTGGTATGACCAATATCTTGGTGTCGTGATTTTAGTCCGTGTTTTTGATGGCGAAATTAAAGCTGGAATGAAGATAAAAATGATGGCTACAGGAGCAAGTTACGTTGTCGATCAAGTTGGATATTTTTTGCCTAAAAAAGCTATAACAGAAAAACTATCGGCTGGTGAGGTAGGATTTATAACAGCCAGCATAAAGGACATCTCGGACTGTCAAGTTGGCGATACTATAACTGATGAGAAAAATCCATGCGATATAGCATTACAAGGCTTTAAGCCTTCTATACCGGTTGTTTTTTGCGGAATATTCCCAGTTGACGCGTCTGATTTTGAGAAACTAAAGGAAAGCTTGCAAAAATTGCATCTGAACGATTCCAGTTTCAGTTTCGAGCAAGAAACTTCAGCTGCTTTAGGTTTCGGTTATCGTTGCGGTTTTCTTGGGCTCTTACATCTTGAAATAATTGAAGAACGCCTGGAAAGAGAATTCGATCTTGATATAATTATGACCTCTCCTAGCGTTATTTATCACATCTATATGACAAATGGTGAAGTCATCGATCTACATAATCCTGCAGAAATGCCAGAAATAGTTAGAATAGACAAAATCGAAGAGCCTTGGATTAAAGCGACAATAATCGTTCCAGAAAGTTATCTTGGAGCAGTTCTGGCACTTTGCGAAGACAAGCGCGGAGAGCAAATCGATATGCAATTTATAGGCGACAGAGCCGTGGTGCATTATCGTTTACCCTTAAATGAAGTTGTGTTTGATTTTTACGATCGATTAAAGTCTTCAACAAAGGGATATGCATCATTTGACTACGAAACTACTGGATATCGAGAAGGGGATTTAGTTAAAGTATCGATTTTAGTCAATGGCGAACCAGTTGACGCTTTGTCGATGATAATTCATAGAACTAAAGCTGAAAAACGGGGTAGAGCACTGTGCGTTAAGCTGAAAGACCTCATACCAAAGCAACTGTTTAAAATAGCGATACAAGCTGCTATTGGGGGTAAAGTGATAGCTAGAGAAACTGTATCTGCTTTTAGAAAGGATGTTTTGGCGAAATGTTATGGTGGTGATATTACGAGAAAACGCAAGTTACTCGATAAACAGAAAGAAGGAAAGAAACGTATGCGACAATTTGGGGATGTCGAAATACCACAAAAAGCATTTATAGAAGCACTAAAAATCTCGGATGAATAGAACTTTTTAGCCCATAAGTTGAGGAATGTTTTATGCAAAACTTTCACTAACGTTAAGGAAAAATTAATTTTTTTACATTAGCCTGAGAATTGGAAGGAGCTTGGGAAAAGGAATATAAACGATTGTTAAGAACTGAACAGCCTGGTTCTGCTGTCATCGATGAAGCTCTTGTATTGTACAGCGAGAACGCTAGGACTAATCCGAAATATCCACATGTTCAGTGCATGCAATTCGCTCTTACAATATCCCTTTAATATATGAAGCCCTTCCCTATCATCCTGAATATCTGTCAAGGTCTTCACCAACTGAACTACTGTGAAGGTGGTGTTAGAGCGCGCCGAAGGCGTAGCGTACCTTGACAGAAGATATTTTATATTAGGGGGCGCGATGTGGTAGGCTCAATATCTTACCACATCGCGCCCCTAAGCCTGTCAAGGTACGCTTACGCTCAGCGCCATTAGGTCATTGACCTAAGGTCACTGACCTTCGGGCGCTGACCTTGACAGGCGGGAATATTCATTGCACAATCATAAAAACTATGTTATCCTATCTATAGGGTAGCTTTGTGTCAGTTTTTTAGAAAGGATAATAAGTAATGTTAAATAAAAAGTGTTTATTCGGGGGGGGGGCTATACTTAGTTAATACTGCTGTTATAGCTATTTCTACTTCGAATGTAGCTGTCGCAGAAGGTATAGAATATGCCAAGAATACTTTAGCCAAAACACACTGGTGGATAGAAGCTTGTAACATAATTAATGACATGAAGTGGAAGGTAAACCAAAGTCAGATAAAAAACAAGCCTTGGTTTATAGCTGAAAAATATGATAAATCTATAAAGCAAGCAATTGGGAAAGCCATAGCCGATTGTGTTGCAAACATGAATGAATTTAAAGACAAGAATGCAAGGGATTGCATAATATTTGCCCGCACATCTCCCAAGGATTACTCGCCAGAGAACTGGAACGCAGTGTTGCTGTACAATTATGTAAATGATGTCATAAAAGGGAAAAAAGGCACAACACAGCAAATGTTAGATGATTGCGCCAAAAGAATAGAGGGATATTATGAACGCAAAGGTTTAGACGTAAAGAACTCTCTGATAAAAGCGAGGCTAGATATAAAAGCATATATTGAGGCGCTGAATATGGAGGAAAAACTGATTACATTTGCTGAATACTATAAAAAAGACGACCTGTTAGCTTCATTTTCACAATGTAATGAGGTTAGGTCTTATCAAATAACAATGGTTGCTCGGATGACTCCTAATATTGAAAAACAGATGTACTCTTCGTATAAGCTCTCATTTAGATATGATGAAAGCAATGGACTGTGTATATCCAGCATTACAGAATTTTTGCATCTTTTGAGTCCATTGACAAATGATATTATTTGGGAATTGAACTGCTATCGGTATGTACATTATCGCAGTTCAGAAATAGAAAGAGAACTGAAATCAATAGGTCTAGGTTGGCTACTTGATGATATACTGATTACCGAACCAGGCGATAAAGAAAGGAAAGAATATGAATACATTAATAAAAAATTTAAGCAAAGTTCGAACTTTTATTAACTTTTTGTATAAGTGGTGACGAAGAACAAAAATGTTCTGATTTCATTTCTGACCGCGACTTTGCGGGGGCAACCGAAGATTGTTGATGTGTAAATTTTGAACAACAAGATCTCGAAATTAGACAAAAACTGACTTGGTGTGCGCTTCGATATTAAAACTAAGGTGACTGACGACACTTTCGTTGATACCGAAATACGGTGCCAGAATACGCATTATATTGCCGAGCGAGCTATACACTAGCACGCCTGCTGACTGAAAACACAACAAACAGTGATATCAGCATAAGATATGACCTGATTATCACTACACAAAAGTCATTGGTATTTGGGTACTTGGATTAAGAATCCATACTACTGGGCTTCAATAGTAAAAGTAATCGGCAAGGCGGTAGGCGACTGCGTCGCAGGTCAGATGAATTTGCAGATAGGAAGTATGGGGATGTTATAACATTTGCGAATACGAACTTTGAAAGTTATATGCCGGAGAACTGGAATGCAGTGGTGATATACAACTGTGTTTTTACAATAATTTCAATTGCGACTGACGAAAATTGGGACAAGATATTTAAAAATGACAACACATATGTCTTTGAAGGATGCTACTATTCTATGGCTCGCTCCCGTGAGCTATTCGAAGCTCAGTGTAAAAAGATTAGAGCCCACTACAATAGTCACTATAGCAAGATAGCACAAAGTAAAGACGTAATTGCTAAACAAACTAAGCTTAAACGAGATTTGGATAAGGCGATTAAGGATATCAAAGCTTATGCTGATGCTTTGAACATGGATGTTCTCCTGCGTAGTGAGATACAAAAAGCGAATCGAACATACAAGGAAGGTAAATTGCTAAATGATGTGGCGCCTAATTTATCAGAACTTTTTAGCAACAACGAACCACGCATACAATTTAGCAGCATATCTGGTAACTACTATTGCAAAAGTAATTATATATTTACTCAGAATAACAACGAGATATATGCATATTTACCAATGTTTCAGTATGATAAAGGTACATGGAGTATTGTTAGTATAAACATAAATATCGGGAGTATCTCAGATGATCCTGATAAGCATACTGTAAAAAGCATGCGTGAGCATGATAACTTAAATACAATTAAAACACATTGTCAGTACGTTTTTGAGCTCCTTGAAGGTTTGGTTTTAAACCAACTCAGAAGATGTAAGTATTTGGGGCACGAGGCCTTGTTGCCATCACGATGATTTGTTATGGAAAATATGTCGTGCTCCAAGCGTTATGCAGAAACTCAACAACAATGCAGTCAGGCTTATCACGTATTTGTCACAGCGATTAATATGCGTCACACAAATTGCAACGCAGGATAGTAGCCATACAAACAATAGCTCTAAAAGCAAATATACAGAAATAGCATAATTTTTCTCTGAGACAAAAGTATCTATCTTGACAGCCTCAAATCCGCATTCGTATGCAGAACTTTGTGTTGTTTTTGCCTCTCTATGCGCAAACGAGCAAAATTTCGAAATTACTAGAGCGCCGACCGCAAAAACCCCAGCTATCGCAACTATAAAAATAGCCGGGGTGTTGGTAAATAAATCGCTCATCTAGTGCCGTTTTCTAAAGCAAGCGGGAATATCCAGGTCATCTGCATTATCAGGTTTTTGCGCATAGTCGCGAGGTTCATGCACAACCTCAACTTTATCCTTCTCCTTAACTTCTGGTGTTTTGCGACGGTTTCTAGAGAACCGCTCAAAGAATGACATAGGGCGCCGTTTCTCTTCCGGTTCTGGTGTTTCGTCATATCTGTCGTCGTACGCTTCAGATTCGTATCGTTCTTCAGATGTTGTATCATCAAGTTTTTGTTGTTCCATCACGGGATTACTAATTTGTATAGATATTTCATTGAACGACTTATTTTGCGCGTCATGCTTGCTCGTGCCCATTATTCCTGAAACATCTTTGTTTTTAAATGGATTATCTGAAAGAGCACCTATTCCAGTTGCTACGACAGAAACGCGTATTTTTCCATCAAGCCTATCATCAAATGTTGAACCAAATATGATATTTGCGTCAGAATCAACCTCTTCTCTAATGCGATTTGCAGCTTCATCGACTTCATACAGCGTCATATCATATCCGCCGGTGATATTTATCAAAATTCCACGAGCCCCTTGCAAGGAAACATCATCCAAGAGTGGATTAGAAATAGCTGCTTCAGCTGCATCGAGAGCGCGACGCTCACCTTCGGCCTCACCAGTTCCCATCATGGCTTTTCCCATCTCACTCATAACAGCACGTATATCTGCAAAATCGAGATTTATAAGTCCCGGCATGATCATAAGATCAGTCACACCTCTGACACCGGAATAAAGCACGTTATCAGCCATCTTGAAAGCATCCGCAAATGTCGTACCCTCATTTGCTAACCTGAATAAATTTTGGTTTGGGATAACCAGTAGCGTATCTACATATTGCTGAAGTTCATCAATCCCACCATCGGCTGATTTAGCTCTATGAGATCCTTCAAACAAAAATGGTCGAGTTACAACGCCAACCGTTAAAATCCCTGCTTCTCTTGCTATCTTTGCGATAACCGGCGCAGCACCCGTTCCTGTTCCACCGCCCATACCTGCGGTGATAAAAACCATATTCGCACCTTCGATATATTTCAAAATATCTTCAGCAGATTCCTCAGCAGCGGCCTTTCCTACTTCAGGTTTAGAACCAGCCCCCAATCCTTGAGTTATGGATAATCCCAGTTGCAACCTTTGTCCTTCCTCAGTTAAAGATTGAGTTAAAGCCTGTGCATCAGTGTTAGCAACAAGAAACGTTACCCCTTCTAAATTGGCGCGTATCATGTTGTTGACAGCATTTCCTCCAGCACCACCAACGCCAATTACAACTATTTTAGGACCTAAAGCTTGATTTTCCTGCTTTGACATATCTTATCCAAAACCCACTTAGATGCATTCAGTATATGTGCAAACTGCACCATTTAAAATAATAAATTTCAAGTTTCTTTCTTGTTTTGCTCTTAAAGATGTGCCTCAATAAAAAGTTATCACCGGCAACGTATCACCTTTGCGATTTTGGGTGAATTATTGTTTTTGCTGCTGTTTATGCTCAATTGTTTTTTATGCTCTTTTTGGTTTAATCAATTGCGTTCACAAAAAAACATACCGCCTATAGTAGTTACTATTTGCTGTATCATCACCTCCGAAGTCCATGTTTCGTATCGAAGATAATTTATTCGCAAGACAGTATAGAAACAGATCATTTTCAAACATTTCGGAACAATTTTGATTAAATTTTACTTTAGCTTCATTCTTTTCACGGAATTTGATAATCAAGAACAGAACGCAAATATTCAAATTGCAAAAATACTCACGAGCAATTCCCACATTGCCCTTCTCCCAATAGGGGTATTTGAAATTTTACCAAGTTTTGAAGAAAACATAGTACTGTTTCTAACAGAGAGTTCGTTCATAGTGATATGTAGATATGAAAATATGGCGCTACTGGATGCTGTTGTTCGCTTGTGGATAGGCTATTTTAGTGGATGCAACTTCTGTTTAAAATCCCAGTTTTATGCGTAATAATTGCACCGATTTATTTAAAAGCGTAAAATGTCAGGACAAGTGTTATATTTGTCGCGGACTATGGGGCTTGTTAGAAATTTTTTAACAATGAATGGTTTAACGTTGGTTAGCCGTTTGTTTGGCCTAATTAGAGAAATCTTGCTGCTTCACTTTATGGGGGCGTCTGTCGAAATGGATGCATATACGACTGCGTTTAAGTTCCCCAGTTTTTTTAGAAGATTCTTTGCAGAAGGAGGATTTCAATCAATTTTTGTGCCATATTACACAGACTATATGTCGTTCTCAAAATTTAAAGGTGCAAAATATTTTTCATCCCGGATATTTACCTTAATATTTTGGATGATGTTATTTATTAGCATCATAGTTTTCTTGTTTGCAAAAGAGTTCACGATCCTTATGGCACCAGGTTTTGCTTCAGATCCGGACAAACTTGCGTTGACCACTGAATTTACCCGAATAATATTTCCTAGCATTGCTTTTATTTCATTGTCAACAGTATATAGTGGAATTCTGGTATCACAGAAAAAATTCTTTATCTTCTCGCTAGCTCCTATCTTCGTTAACATAATACTCATTAGCTCTCTGTTCGTATGTCAGGATTTGACTAGTGCGGGGAGAAGATATTCATATGGAACATTAGTTGCTGGGATATTCATGTTTTTATATATGTTTTCATGCGTTAAATATCATGGGTTTCCATCTCCGAGATTTTCAACGATAAGAAGAAGCCCAAAATTAAAAATTTTCTTAAAAAAAATGTTACCAGTACTGGTTGGAGCGGGAGTAGCTCAAATCAACGTGTTGGCTGGAACATTCTTTGCATCATTTTTAGAAACAGGTTGTGTAACTTGTCTGGCTTGCGCGGATAGATTTGTCCAATTGCCACTATCACTATTTGGAGTAACAATGGGAACAATCTTATTATCCGAAATAGCGGGCAAAGTTACAAAAAATCAAGAAAACGACATAAAAGAAATCAAAAATAAATCATTCTTATTTACGATGCGTCTTACATTACCATCGGTTATCGGATTTATAACAATGTCGTATTTAATGATATCATTGCTGTATGGACACGGCAAATTTGATCAGTACGCTATCGAGAATACATCTAATATTCTGAAAGTAACTGCTTGTGGATTACCGGCATTAGTCTTATCAAAAATAATGTCATCTATACTATTTGCATACAAAGACACAAAAACACCAGTCATTGCTGCCGCAGTATCGATTGTCGTTAATGTGATACTAAGCATAGTACTGATAAAGCCACTTGGAATTATTGGAGTGGCGCTCTCTTCATCAGTAGCAGGCTATGTGAATGTTTATGTCATGTGCCGAAAAACAAACGGATGCTTTTCTATAACTAAAACAGTGCTCATCGACTTTTTAAAAATAATAGTTGCTTCTTCACTTTTGACCATTATGTTATTTATTTTAGAGCCACAAATTGGAGTTCAGCGAACAAAAATACAGGAATTTCTTCTCCTGACTTTTATGATAGTCACAGGTGGCGCAATTTACCTATCAACACTATATTTGTTGAAAGATAAAGTGGTAATGCGACTCGTTGCCAAAATTAAATCAAAATTCAACAATTGCTAATTGTTAGCATTCAATGCCTATAACAAATAGACCATTTTTATTTGCGAGGTCTATTGTTTCATTAAAATCAATTATTTGCGTTTTATGAGCTCCCAAGGCTATACCGGAAATATTAGCATCCTTTGCTTCTATTATAGTTTGCTTGCCAATCGTTGGAAAATCAATAGCTTCATCTTGATTAATTTTTGCGGTTTTTACCATAACTCCGCCTTTTGTTGTCGTTAACTTAAGTTGTTCTGCTCGTTGTAACATTCCTGTCGTACCTTCTTTTGCTTCAATAGCAAGAACTATACCTTCCTGCACAACAATAGACTGACCTACATCCGCTTTTGCCATCATTTGCAAAACAAACATGCCACGAGCAATATCCTTGACATCTATTTCAGTGGGCTTTACATTAGTTAAAATCCCATCTGGAGTTAACAAAGTAGTCAATATCTCTTGCGGTTTTAGTATACTCAGTCCCTCATTTGACAGCAACATTCTGATGCCTTTCAGCAAAGCATCATCCCCTAGAAATGCCCTTATGCCAAGCTTGCGTAGCCATTTTTTACCAACCTCATCTAGACCTAATGAAAATATGCTAGGTCTTGTGACTGCCCCACAAAAAACAACATCCGTCACGCCACAAGCTTTTATGTATTCCAGAATCTTCCCAACTTCACCTAATTCAAATTGCGGATATTCAGGAGAGCCAAACCCAGCAATCGAAACCACAATGAACCGCGCTTTGAGCTTTTGCAATCTCGAAACAATCCTATGTGGCAAATCTCCTGAGCCTGCAATAACCGCTATAATTTTGTGCTGTATGCTACTCTTCAACAGCTACAACCTCTTCTTCAATCTCTTTCGATTCAGCCGGAGAATTTTCGCCTGTTAAAGTTTCTGCAACAAGTCCAGCATTTGCTCGTATAGCCTGTTCTATTTCGTTTGCTATATTCGGATTTTCTTTCAAAAAAGTTCTTGCAGCTTCTTTGCCCTGCCCCAATCTGTTGTCCTTGTAGGAATACCAAGAACCAGATTTTTCAACTAATCCAGCCATTACTCCAAGGTCAATTAATTCACCGGTTTTGGAAATCCCTTCGCCATACATTATGTCAAAATCCACAACCTTGAATGGTGGAGCCAGTTTATTCTTCACAACCTTTACTCTAGTCTGATTTCCAAGCATCTCATCTCTATCTTTGATAGATCCTGTACGCCTTATATCGAGCCTGACTGATGCATAGAACTTTAGAGCATTACCACCTGTCGTCGTTTCTGGATTGCCAAACATGATCCCAATTTTTTGACGAATTTGGTTAATAAATATTACCATACAGTTCGTCTTTGATATTGAACCAGTCAGTTTTCGTAGTGCTTGGCTCATAAGCCTCGCTTGAAGCCCCATATGAGAATCGCCCATATCGCCTTCTAATTCAGCCTTTGGAACAAGAGCGGCTACACTATCAACGACTAACACATCAATAGCACCACTACGAACCAAAGTATCAGCAATTTCAAGAGCCTGCTCTCCGGTATCCGGCTGTGAAATTATCAAGTTATCAATATCTATATGTAACTTTCTGGCATACACCGGGTCAAGGGCGTGCTCAGCATCGATAAATGCACAAGTTCCACCATTTTTCTGAGCATTTGCGATGACATGAAGGGTAAGTGTAGTCTTTCCTGATGATTCTGGGCCATAAACTTCTATAATCCTACCTTTAGGAAATCCGCCAATTCCAAGAGCCAAATCGAGCCCAATCGAACCTGTAGAAATCGATTCAACTTCTATAACTTCACGTTGACCGAGTTTCATAACCGAGCCCTTACCAAACACCCGTTCTATCTGTTGCAAAGCCACATCAAGCGCTTTGTTTTTATCAATGCTCATAAATCTCTTCAAACATAAGATACCCGCTGGTTCCTAGTTTATTTTATTTTGCCCAAATGCTCAATAGTTTTGTCTGTATTGTACAAGTTCATAAGATATAAGACAAAAATTGGATTGGTTTGAGGGCAACAACTAAAAGCAAGCAAATAGATAAAAAAGTCTCCAGAATTAAAAGGAGAATTTTCATACAGATGCAGTGCTTGCTTGTACGGTAAGAAAGAGGTGAGGTGGATTTTACGAAACTTTGTGAAAAACAAGTCAAACAGTGGGAATCGCTTCACCGTCATGGGATTTCTAACAACAACAAACAGGGGCTTGTCGGCATCAGTCGAGCCACGTATTATCGTCTGGAAAAGTGGCTGAAGTGTCCGATTTTCTGGTCTAAATGTCTGAAAAATGTGTGATAGAAAAACGTACGGAAAAGCGAAGATTTGTGTGATTTTGAGGCGTGATTTCGGCATCGATATAAGCGAAAGTAGTGCGGGCAGGATTATAATTTCCAAGGTCTAGAAGTGCATTGAGGTGCAAGAGAAAAAGGAGGTTTGACAAGTATGCCAAGCCGTTCAAGTTCAAGAGATACAACGAGATGGAGGTCGGAGAAAACATGCAAATCGACTACATGATGGTGACGAAAAATGAATTGAAAGCTTTATCGAATATGTTTTTACTATCGCTTATAGCAAAGCAAATAGCGCTAATGCTGCTAAATTTTTATGAGAATTAATCGAAAATGCTCCATATCAGGTATGCTCTATCCAAGTTTATGTAGCTAGGCTTGAAGTTTCTTCTATTTATCCTGCTACATGTAAAACCAACATACAACGGCAAAATCGATCGAAGTAACAGGGGTTTCTGAGAGGAATTTTACGCTGATCTTACTGAGACTTCCATTCTCGGAGCGCATCGTGAACTCATGAACTTTCTGCACAAATACAACTCCTACCACCCATACGCCTTCTCGCACGTACTAACCACATTGAAATATATCTACGAGTATAATCCCGGAGACCATTTTTGTCTCACTTCTGTTTGAAGTTGGACACTCAGACTGTTCAGCGGTGATACAATGGGATCGAACGATTTGATGAAAGGTAATCATATGGTGAAAAATAATATGACAAATGCAACACTTTCGGTCTTGCAGACTGCAGTTGAAATAGCTCAATTAAAACATCATCAGCAAATTACTCCTTTTCACTTAGCAAAAAGTTTTTTGCAACATAAATCTGAAAGTGTTATTTCCAAGGCATTTGAAGGCATAAATTTGCGGGAATTTGAAACTGAAGTTGGCAAGAAAATCGATACTCTGCCAAAAGTTGAAGGTTCGGGTGATGTATTTTTGTCTCCTGAAGTAAATTCAATTTTTCAAAAGTGCAAAGAACGAGCCGAAAAGCAACATGACAAGTATGTTAGTTTAGACAATTTATTGATTAACTCGCTCTCAAGCTCACCACTAAAAGAGCTATACTTAAAGTGTGGAGGAAATTTTGAGTTATTAGAAAGGGCAATGGGTGAAATGCGTATGGGAAAAACAGTCGATAGTGAAAATGCAGAAGCGGGATTTGATGCCTTGAATAAATATGCAACTGACTTAACGAAAGCGGCCAGCGAGGGGAAACTGGATCCTGTTATTGGACGAGACGAAGAAATCCGTCGAGCAATGCAGGTCTTATCACGGCGGACGAAAAACAATCCTATCTTGATAGGCGAGCCTGGTGTTGGTAAAACAGCTATTGCCGAAGGATTAGCACAACGAATCATAAAGAATGATGTGCCAGATTCCATAAAGAACAAGCGCATAATGTCACTAGATTTAGGTTCACTTTTGGCAGGAGCGAAATTTAGAGGTGATTTCGAGGAACGGCTTAAAGCGCTCCTGAAAGACGTTGCTGAAGCTAACGATGTTATATTATTCATCGATGAAATTCATACTCTTGTTGGGGCTGGCAAGGCTGATGGAGCAATGGATGCCTCTAACATGCTGAAGCCAATGTTGGCGCGTGGTGAATTGCGTTGTATCGGCTCGACAACTTTGGACGAGTATCGCCAATATATCGAAAAGGATACGGCATTCGCTCGACGTTTTCAGCCCGTCTTTGTGAATGAACCTTCCGTTATCGATTCGATTTCAATTTTGCGCGGACTGAAGGAACGGTATGAGCTACATCACGGCGTTAGAATTAGTGATTCGGCAGTTGTCGCAGCTTGCACTTATTCGAACCGGTATATCAGCGAACGATTTCTTCCGGACAAAGCTATAGACCTTATGGATGAGGCAGCTAGTCGGCTCAAGATGGTTATTGATTCGAAGCCTGAAAATATTGACGAGTTGGACAGAAAGATAATGCAACTTCGAATAGAAAGCGAAGGATTGAAAAAAGAGACCGATAAAAATTCGAAGGAGCGTCTGGAAAAAATCAAAAATGAGCTTGCTATATTAGAAGCAGATTCTAAAAAGCTGAATGAAAATTGGAATAAAGAAAAGGCTCATTTGGAGGAAATAAAGACGATTAAAGAAAAGCTCGACAATTTACGAACGAACGCTGAAATAGCCCAACGAAATGGTGATTTTGCAAAGGCTGGCGAGATTTTATATGGTCAGATACCCTCTTTAGAGGCGAGATTGTCCGAGCTTCAATCTGAACAATCGCAAAAGGCTACGAAAAATGAGGTAACCGAAGATGATATTGCGCTCGTTGTTTCTAGGTGGACAGGCATTCCAGTCGATAAAATGCTAATGAGCGATAAGGAGCGATTACTTAGCATTGAGACAAAACTGGAAGAATCGGTTGTCGGACAAAGTGAGGCAATAAGTGCTATTGCGGATTGCATACGACGTTCGCGCGCTGGAATATCGGATCCAAATCGTCCGATAGGTTCCTTTCTGTTCTTGGGCTCGACCGGCGTCGGAAAAACCGAGCTTTCCAAGGCATTGGCGCAGTTTTTGTTTGATGACAAGAATAGCATGGTTCGCATAGATATGTCTGAATATATGGAAAAGCATGCTGTATCAAGGCTGATTGGCGCACCTCCAGGTTATGTCGGATACGAAAAAGGCGGAGAATTGACTGAAGCAATTCGGCGTCGTCCATATTCTGTCGTACTGTTTGATGAGATTGAGAAGGCGCATAGCGATGTTTTCAATGTATTGTTGCAGATTTTGGACGAAGGACATTTAACAGATGGTCTCGGCAAAAATGTGAATTTCAAAAACACAATAATAATATTGACTTCGAATATCGGCTCAGAGTACTTCTTGGATAAAAAGAGCAAGAAATCAGATATTCAGAAAAAAGTACTCGAAAAATTGCAAGCGACAATGCGCCCTGAGCTGATAAATCGCCTGGATGAGATTATCGTATTCAATAGTCTCTCCAAAGAAGACATGGGCAAAATAGTTAATATTCAGCTAAACGAATTGTCGAAGCGCCTTGAGCAACATCAAATCAAAATAAAATTCGATGATACAGTCAAAAACTGGTTAGGCGAAATCGGATATGATCCAATATACGGCGCACGCCCACTAAAGCGAGCCATTCAAAAAAATCTTGAAGATAAAATCGCTAAAGCGATCATTGCCGGGGAAATCTCTCCTGACTCTGAACACACAGTCGAATACCACAATGAGGAAATACTAATCCGGTAAGCACTAAATTCATATAACAAAAGAGCGTTGCAGGTAATCCCGCAACGCCCGAAGTTATTACCTCAAGAGCAATACTTATTCGCATATGAAAATATTAAATCCTCCTCCGTTTCGGAATTATTTCTATTACGAACAATTAAAAGCATCACGAAAATAGTTCATCATAATTATCAACATATTGTTCTTCTCTTCTGTCACCCTTTTCTTTTTTGATTCTCTCTTCTGATTCATTCAGGCTTTTTAACATATTTTCGTTTTCAACCTTTTCTTGCTCATTGTTGTCTTCTAAGAATGTATTATCTACTATTTCATCATTTGTATTATCTTTTTTTATTTCGTCTTCTTTTATTGCTTGCTGCAGAGTTTCAGGCACTTCGTTATACGTAATGTCATGTAAAAAATAATATTTATCGTCGCTAAGCTTATCAGGAATTTTTTTTTGCGAGTTGTTAAGCGCACTGCAACGCTCCTTAAAAATATTAATACCCGGCTTAATATTCATCGTAATGCCGCCTTTACCACTATCTTTT
>CADBQC010000051.1 GCA_902796745.1 uncultured Pseudomonadota bacterium | reverse complement strand
CTATTTGTTCCCCTGAATAGAATTATTTATTGTCCAGTAATGAACTATAAGATAAAAATTGACCCCACAATTTCTTCTGACCAGATTATGAAAATAGAGCTTGATGAACTGTGGATATTGGATAGTAAACAAAAAGACAAAAAATGTAAGTTAGCAGAGCTATCCGAGCCTTTACAAAAAGACATATTAACTGTAAGCAACTATATTGCAAACGGAAAGGCGCCAGCTGATGTTGAATCAATATCTTACGAAGCAAAAGATGGATGGCATATAAAATATAAAAAACAATAAGCAATAAAGAAGTGGTTTCTGATAGAGACTACAAGGAAGATAGTGTGTGTTACAATCACAGAAGTGTATGTCCACTATAAGAAAACATGTTGCTTCCATTCATACATCTGCGATTACACAGCGCATATTCTCTTTGTGAGGGAGCTGTAAAGTTGCCTGAGTTAATACACGCCTGTGAAGAAGGTAAAATTCCTGCAGTTGCGATAACTGATACGAACAATATGTTTGGAGCGCTAGAGTTTGCAACAAAAGCGTCGGGAGCCGGTGTTCAGCCAATTATGGGGTTACAACTTGATGTAAAGCATTGTGGAATAATTGCTCCGATTGTGTTGTTAGCTAAAAACGAGCTGGGGTATAAAAATCTCATGAAACTCATGACTTGTTTTTATATAAAATGCAAAGAAGAGACCAGATTTGTTACTCTGGAAAACTTATATCAATACAGCAGTGGAATAATAGCATTAACAGGGGGAGCTAAGGGACTAATCGGAAGTTTGATTTTAAATGGTAATCATGAAATAGCGACAAACGTCATTGCTGAAATAAATTCCATTTACAAAGACAATTGCTATATCGAGATTTCCAGAACTGGGGAGGATGAAGAAAAACGTTGTGAACAATTTTTTATAAATTACGCACTACAAAATAATGTTCCTCTTGTCGCAACAAATGAAGTATTTTTCTTGGATAAATCGATGCACATCGCACATGATGCCTTGATGTGCATAGCCGATGCAACTTATATGACTGTTAAGGAGCGACGAAAAATTTCAGCTGAACATTACTTAAAGTCTACGAATGAAATGTTTGAATTATTTTCGGATGTTAAAGAGGCAGTCATAAATACATCTGTAATAGCTCAAAGATGCGCTTTTATGCCGGAAAAGAAAAAACCGATTTTGCCAAGATTCGTCGATGAGTCTGGAGAAAATGAAGACGACATTTTAGATAGACAAGCGCACGCAGGGTTGATAAAGAGACTACAGGAAGAGGTTTTAAAATATAAAGTTCATATAAATCGTAATCCGAAGGAAGTTGAGATTGAATATACCCAGCGTTTAGAATATGAGCTCGGCGTCATAAAAAATATGGGATTTAGCGGATACTTTCTGATAGTTTCAGATTTCGTTAAATGGTCAAAGCAACATGATGTCCCGGTGGGGCCAGGACGTGGTTCTGGCGCAGGCTCTTTGGTCGGATGGTGTTTATACATAACTGAACTTGATCCGATAAAATATAAGTTGTTTTTTGAACGGTTTCTCAATCCTGAACGTGTCTCTATGCCGGATTTTGATATCGATTTTTGTCAGGAGAAACGAGAGAAAGTTATCAACTATGTTCAATCGAAATATGGTAAAGATAAAGTTGCGCACATAATAGCACTAGGAAAACTTCAAGCACGAAATGTATTGCGTGATGTTGGCAGAGTAATACAAATGTCGTATGGTCAAGTTGATAAAATCACAAAACTTGTCCCTCAAAATCCGACCAATCCGATTGATTTGGCTCAAGCGCTTGAAATAGAACCTCAGTTGAAGCAGATGATGCGAGAAGACGAGTCGGTAGAATTTTTGATAAATACAGGATTGCAACTTGAAGGATTATACAGGCATGCGTCTATGCACGCGGCTGGCATTGTTATTGGCAATGAAAATATAGACGAATTGGTGCCTTTACATTCAGATGGTGAAACTGATTTAGCAATAACGCAATTTAACATGAAATTCGTTGAATCAGCTGGCTTAGTTAAATTTGATTTTTTGGGGCTAAAGACGCTGACTGTTATAAAACATGCTTGCGAATATATAAAAAAATATCACAATGTCGATATTGATATATCCAAAATAGATATGGAAGACCCGGAAGTTTTTAAGCTTATTTGTGCGACGGATGTTATAGGTGTTTTCCAACTTGAAAGTGCAGGAATGCGTGATGTTATACAAAAGCTACAGCCAGACAATCTCGAAGACATTATTGCTCTAGTCTCACTATATCGACCAGGGCCTATGGATAATATCCCGCTATATATCAGTAGGAAACATGGCAGGGAAAAAACGGAATATCTCCATCCGCTTTTAGAACCAATTTTGAAGCACACTTATGGCATTATGATATACCAAGAGCAAGTTATGCAAACGGCGCAGGTTATGGGCGGATACAGCCTTGCTGGTGCTGATTTGTTGCGACGAGCTATGGGGAAGAAGATTAAGGAGGAGATGGTTAGACATCGCGAAATATTCGCTGAAGGTGCAGCTAAAAAAGGCATTTCAAAGAGCATCGCAGATCAAGTGTTCGCTTTGATGGAAAAATTCGCTGGATACGGCTTTAATCGATCCCACGCAGCGTCGTATGCGGTTGTTTCGTACCAAACGGCGTATCTGAAAACGCACTTTAGACGAGAGTTTTATATAGCTTCAATGAATATGGATATAATCAACACCGATAAAATTTCTGTATTCGTGCAAGATGCCAAGAACTCTGGCATTGAAGTTTTGCCTCCAGACATAAACAAATCTGAAGCATACTTTTCGGGCGAAACCAATAAAAACAATAAAATACGCTATGCATTAAGCGCACTCAAGGGGTGTGGCATTGCTGTTATGGAAAACATAGTTCATGAACGCGAAAAAAATGGACAATTCAAAGATATTCATGATTTTATCAAGCGAGCAAAGTCGGTTGGGGTACAACAGCGCCAAATTGAAATATTAACTTTTGCCGGTGCGCTTGATCCAATACATCCAAATCGTCATCAAATTTTCGAATCATTGGATAGCTTAATGGATGTCGCAGAAACCGGGGAAACAAAGCAAATGTCGCTGTTTGCTGATATAAAACCAAGTGTTGTTGAATTAAAACAAGTGAGCGAGTGGAATTCTATTGAGAAACTGGATTACGAAAGAAGAGCTATTGGATTTTATTTAAACGCGCATCCGATGGATGTATATGCAGGATTTTTGGAAACTTACAAAGTTACGAGAAGCAAAAACTTTCGGGATAGCGAATCTAGTGTGAAAATCGCGGGTATTTTGCTATCTAAGAAGGAAAAATTGTCTAAAAATGGGCAGAAATACGCTTTTCTGACTATTTCTGATCAGGATAATTCGTTTGAAGTTACAGTGTTTCCTGATGTTTTTGCAAAATCTAAGGATCTGTTGGTCATTGGCAATGCATTGCTACTTGATGCCAGTGTAAAAATCGATGGTGATAATTTAAAAATTCTTGGAACTTCAGTGCAAAATATCGATAAAATTATAGAAAATCAGAAAGTTTTTATAGAAGTATCAGAAAATACAGATATAGATAATCTACATCACGCTTTGGAAAAAATACCTGATGGGAACAACGCAGTATCTTTTATCGTACGCAAACAAAACGGTTCCAAGATTGAGGTAAAAACACAATATTCGAAAAACATGTCTCTTGAAAATCGGGCTATAATTTCCAGGATAGAGGGGGTCAATTTTTATAACCTTGTGCAATGAGATACATCTCTGATGATTCTTTGCGACTGGCAATTGGCTTGAAATGTCTAACCCGAGTAAAACTTTGTTTCAATTTGCACAATAATTCATTTGTAGCTCCGCCCTGAAATACCTTCGCTACCAACGAGCCACCTGGCTTTAAAATGCTTGTGGAAAAAGCATATACATCTTCAAGTAAGTTTATAATCCTCAGGTGATCAATTTTTTTTATACCACACGTATTCGGTGCCATATCGCTTAAAACGGTATCAGCTTTTTCGTTTTCTAGAAGTCCTATGAGCATTTGCATATTTTTTTCTTCGGTAAAATCACCTTTTATGAACTGTACATTTCGAATGGGCTCCATATCCAAGAGATCAATTGCGATCACTTTTTTTGCTATATTTGCCACGACTTGAGACCAACCGCCAGGTGCTGCTCCTAAATCAAGCACGATTGAATGTTTATCAAAAATTTTAAATCTTCGTTGTATTTCTAAAATCTTATAGGAAGCTCTTGAACGATAACCCGCTTTTTGAGCTTTTTCCACGTACGGATCATTCATCTGTCGTTGCAACCATTTTTTCGACGATTCCGTTAGTTTTTTATTTTTTATCCCAATCATGTGAGTATCCATTCTATGGTGCCCGGAAGAAGACTCGAACTTCCACGGAGTTGCCTCCACACGCACCTGAAGCGTGCGCGTCTACCAATTCCACCACCCGG